>JBOGAI010000165.1:0-14892 GCA_051655665.1 Erysipelotrichaceae bacterium
CAAAAAGCTTACACTTTCAGGTGAAAGCAGGGCGATTGGTCCTTCTGTCGTGAAGTGAACCGGTTGATTGAAGTATGGCAGTACATTTCCATCTTGGTCTTGCATTTCAATGAACAGTTGTGCGACATCATACGTAAGCGTTTCTTGCAACACGGTGTGCGATGCCTTAACGGACATTTGGCTTGCAGCAAACAAATTGCGGGTACACGAGGTCACCAAGGTACCTTTTTGATAGCCTTCAAAGCGATACTCCAACGCCTTTTGCCCCCAGTTGCCAATATATTTGCCATACAGTTCATAGCCTTTCGCAAGGCTCATTCCATGTACCACCATCAACTTGGCCATTTTGGCTTTGTAGACAAGGGGCAAACGGTCTTGTCCATATTTCGCAATGGCATTGAGCACGGCTTTCATTTCATTGGCAACGCCACGTGGATAGCCCTCGACACGTTCCAATTGATCTCCGATGAAGTCATCGATTTCAATGATGGGATGGGGCAGCTTGGAGTCTTTCTTTGACGGTTGGGCAAAGCTTTGAATGTAGAGTCCGTTTTTATAGAGTTTGATCATATCGCAGTTGGTAAACGCAACGACCCTTTTCAACTCCCCAGCCGGGTGTTCTCCAATATTCATGGTAGAGGAGATACTCAACACCGGTGTGTTGTCTTGTTGGGAAGCATACACACTTGCGGCAAGTTTGGGCATCCGAAACATATCCATTACCCCATGATGACAAATCTTGTCTCCACTGCCAAAGTCTTGGTGAGTGTTGTAATCATTCATACACCATCCAATGCAACCCGCAATGGTTTCTTGGGCATACATGGATTCCAGCACCGCAGCGTGACGCAGCGCATGAGACAAGCGGTGCGCTTCATCATCAAAACGTTTGGTTGGATACATGTGTCCATTGTACTCGGTGACCAGATACGCTTTCTCGTGGTGTTTGGTCACCTTCTTGCGAGCTTGCAAGCCTGGATTGTCGCCGCGATGCGAGAAATCGTTGAACGTATACACGTCTTCCAACAATTCGCTGTGTGTGATAAAGCGCACGCCGCCGGTCGAGCGGGTCGGGTCAAGTTGTTTGGCAATCGCATTGGTTTGGGTATAGAGTTCATGGTCGTCTTGGCTTTCGTTGATGCGTACCCCCCACAACACGATGGAAGGGTGATTGCGATATTGCATCACCATGGAACGGGTTGCCTGCAAAGTGAGATTGCGCCATTTTTCGTTTTGCGAAACAAACTGCCATCCCGGAATTTCAGTAAAGACCAACAATCCGATTTCATCACAACGTCTGATAAAGTGTTTGGATTGTGGATAGTGCGAGGTGCGTACGATATTGCACCCCAACGTCCATTTCAACAAGTCGGCATCTTGTTCTTGCATCGATTTGGGCATCGCATACCCGACATAGGCATAGGCTTGGTGGCGATTGAGTCCACGCAACTTCAGTTTTTTCCCATTGAGGTAAAATCCATCCGCCTGAAAGACGCACGTGCGCAATCCGATTTTGTCATGCAGGCGATCCACGACTTCTTCCCCATCCAAAAGATGTACAAATACATCGTATAGGGTGGGATGTTCCACATCCCACATTGCTCCCTCTTCAATGGCCAAGGTAAGGGTCGTTTCCTCACTGCGCTTTGTTTGCACAAGGCTGCCCTCCAACCAAAGTTGCACTTCGATGGCCTGATTGCCAACGCGCTCAACCTCCACATCCAAAAACCACTGTTTTTCAAAGCGAGGTTTGCAAAAGAATGATTGCAGGTGGACGTTGTCAAGTTCGAGCAGTTCTACTTCACGATAAATGCCCCCATAGGTCAAATAGTCCACGACGTTGCCAAACGGAGGGACGTCTGCTTGTTCGCTTGCATCCACCACGACGTCCAACGTATAGGATTTCGCGGTTTCAATGTAGGGGGTCAACTCGATGTCGAACGCATCATACCCTCCGAAGTGTTCCCCAATTTTGACTTGATCCAAATAAAGCTCGCAGCTGACTTGTACCCCATAAAAACGCAAGAAGGTACGCTTGTTGGCTTTGGGGGTTAGCGCTACGCTTTTGCGATAACACGATACAAATTGATAGGCTTGTTCATTGAGATAGTTGTAGGGCAATACACAGTTGGTGTGCGGCAAATCAATGGCTTCAAACTTCGACGCATCAAGTTGAGCGAGATCTTTGCTGACATGGGGCTGAAATTGCCACTCATAGTTTAGATTGTAAATGGTACGCATTCTTTTCCTCCTGAATCCCCACAAGGAGGATTTCCATCATTTGTTGTAAGGCTTGCTGATAATTCAAATGGTAAACATGCAAATCGTGTTGCAGAAACTGATGAAAAGAGCCTACTACCATCATTTTAAAGATGGGATAGGAAATGGGGCGCACCTGATTGGCTGCTTGCGCTTGCGCAAGCATGTCAAAGGTCGTTTCCCAATCTTCATCCAAGCGCGTCAGTACCTTTTGATACAGGCTTGGATATTCTTGTTGCAATTGCAGAAGCTGGGACACCTGAAACTGCTCAAACAACGCCGGTTGACAGATGACCATTTGCGCCAAGCGTTCAATGGGTTGCAACGTCAAATCGTTGAGCAATGCTTTTTCCAAGCGTTTGACCTCTTGAAAATACAGTTCAATGCACGCTTCCAACAAGTTTTCTTTGGAAGCCACTTTCTCATAAAGCGTTCGCTTGCTGATGCCTAGCTTTTTGGCCAACTGATCCATTGTAAACGTGAGTCCTTCTTCCTGGATCAATGCTAGGGTTGCTTTCACTATGGTTTCCATTCATCCTCCCCACCACAATAAAACTCAAGTGGCCTTTACAGTTTTATACTATCAAAAATGAAGCGAGATGTAAACGCTATCAAAGCATTTACCCCCTAATTTTCCATGTCTTTGACGCAAAAAAAGACCGTTGCGTCGGTCTTTTCACTTTAGGATTTGCTTTTTGCTGGCATTCCAATCAAGGTGACCCCATTGGGGGCATCTTTGGTCACAACGGCATTGGCTCCAATGGTCGTGTCGTCGCCAATTTCAATGCCACCCAGTACCAAGGCATGTGCTCCAACCATAACACGGTTCCCGATTTTCGGATGGCGCCGTTCCCCTTTGACGCTCGGTTTGCCACTTGCACCGATGGTCACCCCATGGAAGATGATGCAATCATCTCCGATGATGGCCGTCTCTCCAATGACCACCCCCATCCCATGGTCAATGAACAATCCCTTGCCAATGGTCGCGCCTGGATGGATTTCAATGCCTGTCCAGTTTCGCGCTACATTAGAGAGCCATCGAGCCGCAAAATAGTGTTTGTGTAAATACAATCGATGGGCAAAATGATGAAATACGAGGGCTTTGATGTGTGGATACAACCACAGCACCTCTGCATTGGAGTAGGTGGAATGGTCTACGGAACGGACCCGAGCAATGTTATAGCGAAGTTCGGCTTTCAGACTCATACTGCGTCAAAATCCAACACGCTCAAATATTTTTCTCCACCATCCGGTGCAATGGTAACCACAACCGCATGCGGATGCAAGGCCGCATATTTTCGCGCTGCCGCAATGTTGGCCCCGCTGGAAATTCCGACCAAAATTCCGGTTTCTTTCACGAATTCTACGGTCGAGCGCATTGCTTCTTCATCACTGATATACAAATACTCATCGATCAATCCTTTGTCTAAAATGGCTGGGACAAATCCTGCGGAGATGCCGGCAATTTTATGCGGAGAGGCTTCCCCTTTGGAAATGATGGGAGAATGCAGCGGTTCTACTACAACGGCTTTAAGAGTAGGATAGACTTCTTTTAAAGCGCGTGTCACCCCCGTAAACGTACCCCCGGTCCCCACACCGGAAACAAAGGCATCAATGTTTTGCACTTGTTGCAAGATTTCTTGTCCGGTTGTTCGGTAGTGATAATGGGCGTTGGCTTCGTTGTCGAATTGCCCTAGTTGAACATAGTCGGGATGTTCCGCGCGCATTTTCTCAACATGCGCAATGGCACCTTTCATCCCTTGAGAACCCGGTGTCAAAATCAACTCCGCTCCATAAGCTTTGATCAGTTGACGACGTTCCACGCTCATTGTTTCCGGCATCACGATAATGGCCCGATAACCAAACAGGTTGGCCAACAAGGAGATGGCAATCCCCGTGTTCCCGCTGGTCGGTTCAATGATGGTTGAGCCCTCTTTTAAGATTCCTTTTGCTTGCGCATCCAACATCATCCCCATCACGGCACGATCCTTTACACTGCCTCCCAAGTTGAATTTTTCTAATTTTACGAAGATACTAGTACCCGGAATTTGAAATGCCGGTGTGTTTCCAATTAATTTCATTGCTTCTTTCATAGCGTACCTCTTTCTAAACGTAAGTAGATTATAGGCAAATGTGGGATGCAATGCAACTGCTTTGCCTACTTTTTGCCCTGCAAGATCCCTTGTAGCACATAGCGCTTTTTGCTTTGGTAGGTCACGCAGGTGGACAAAGTGATGAGTTGATCTTGTTCTTGCCACTGCAATCCACGATCCCACAAGGAACTGAGTTTACTTTGGGCAAAAAACGACGCACTCTCCTCTTTCGTGATGGTGGGATTGTAAATGAATTCATTCGATTCCACAATGGCGAAGTGGGCCACCTCTATGCGGTAGAGCGTTCCTTGAATGTACAAAAAGAAAAACGGATGAGATTCAAAAAAGAGTTCTTCTTCATATTTTTTTAGATGGGAAAACATGGTGTTTTGCTGGGTGTGATGGCCATACACGATGGTATGAGAATTGGTAGACGCTGCATCATTGCGATAATCCATAAAAATCGACCCCACTTCAAGCGTGCGTTTGTCGAATCCGTGATTGAGATAAAACGCATTGTCGCGACCTTGGACAATAGGGTAGCTAATGTTGGTTCCAGGTACAATCAAGTACCCCACATAATCGGGATTGAGGGCGCGCAGGGCATCCTCATCAACTTGTAGCGCAATGCTTGGATCAAGAGTGGGGTCGCTTAAATCCAGCGAGGGATCCATATCGACGTATTGTTGGCTTTGCTTTGTAACCTGCACTTCTTTGTAACGCTCCCAAAGCGCATCCCCCACGCCAATCATAGAAAACACAAAAATGGCCAGCAAGATCCCAAACAGCAGTTTGCGAATCATACGCCGGCCTCAGATGTATAAACGTTAAGACCCAATAGGTTTCCCAAGTGTCTCAAAGCGGTTTTCAGATGTGCATAGTAAGAAGGATCTACGACCCGAATTTCTTCCACGCAAGCATTTTCCATAAAGCGGCGCACGATGCAAAAACGCAAATTGGGTTTCAATCGTAAAATCGCATTGGAAATGATCAACATATTTTCCCATTCTTCCTCAATTAGAAAATGAACGTCAATCAAATCTTTGGCATCCTTGCCATCGCCCCCTTTGCCCTCTTCCTGATATGATGTTGTAAGGGCAATGAATTTTGAGAGATCATAGCGACCGGATAAACAAATATCACGATACCAATCCAATACCACTTTCACTTTTTGTTCGGTTTGTTCTTCATCAATTTGATGCAGCAAGCTTGTCGTTTTCATGGAGTCACCCCCTTATACCTGCATTCTATTGCATTTGCGAAAAATGTCAATTTAGGTACTAAAAAGGAGCCTACTTCCGTAGACTCCAAATGGATGTTACCAGCTTCCGCCGCCCCCACCACCAAAACCGCCGCCGGAGAATCCTCCGCCACCGCCCGAAAAGCCGCCGGATACACTTCCCCCTTTGGGAGCCGGTACCGTATTCATGCTCGTCGAGACACGGTTCATGGAGTACGTCAAATTCCGCAACAACAGAAATGTCGTGATGTCGGGTGCTCCATAGTAGTACGTTGGTTGGGGAAGGTCGATGCCTTTGAAATGTTCTTGCCACACGTCGGTCATGTTGAACGCATAGGCATACGGCAAGACGTCATAGAACAACATCGGATTGTCCTTGACCAGCATCTTCAATCGATCTTCCTCCGCAACTTCAATAAAGTTTTTCAATCCCAACACATCCCCGAGCAAGCGATTGCCATATTCGGAGCGTTGATCCACAAAGAGCGAAACCAGCAGCGAACCCGTGTAAAACAGTGCACCAAGGATGCCCATCCATGCTTGACCATCAAAGATTGAAAGCATCGCGCCATACAGCATCGTAACCAAGGCTACTGCGATGGCCAACAAGGCGATATAGCCAAGGGTCATGGATTTTTTGTTGAGATAAGCATGCTCTTTGATTAAAACCGCCAAGGCCCCGATCAAAAGCAACACCACCATCACAACCACAAAGGCGATGAGGCCAAGCCACCAAATATAGGTTGCCACATACATTTGGAAGGCCAAAAGCGAAGCCATCGGCAAGGTAATGAGCCACAGCAGGGCAATTTGAAGCTGCTTGGATTTACGGTTGTAGAATTCATGCGGCTTGGTTTGGAAATAGCTGCGAATGCGCATCTTCGCGTTTTGCACGTCTTGATGAAAGCCGGTCTCCAACGCAGATGGTACAACTTCATCGCGATTGGCAAACAAAGCATTGAAAAAATCGAGTTCAAAGCGTGGTACATCTTGCGGTAGGTTTTGCTTTTTCACCAATCGCAAGTCGCCTTGCTCGTCGTGAATTTCAATCCACCCTTCCTTGCCCCATTCCAAAATAAGGGATACCAAATCACGCGTATCGCTTTGCATATTGATGACATAGCCACACATCGCGGAGTTAATGCCTTCTGGCGGTGCAAAGTTGACTGGTTGAATCAAGGGCAAATCTTTGCCATAGCGAATCCAAATCAGTACACACCCCAAAAGCAAAATGGCTGCAAAAATGCCCAAAAAGCCATACATTGCGGCATGAGTCGGATACGAAAAATACGACCCTAGGGGTGCTTGCACCGTTAAGGCTTCATAAGGTTGTAAGGAAATGCCGCTGCAAAACACTTCAAACGTTGCTTCATCATAACTGCACTTTTGTGCAATTTGATTGGTGCTCCCTAGTCCCCCATAAAAAAGTTTGAATTTTGAAAAATCAATGGCTTGTTCAAAGTGTAAGGTGAAGGAGACGTTTTCAATGGGTACCGCCCACTGTGCCCCAATCAGATTAAAATACAAGTAATCTTGAGATAGACCAAGTGGTTTGGACACCATCTCATAGTTGATTTCATACTGTTGCAATCCTTCCAAATAAATGTCGGGATCTCCTAGACGAATGACCACCCCTTCTGGGCTTTGATCAATCGATTGGGTCGTGTTGGAGTTGATGTTGCGAATCGGAAAAAAGAAATCGCGTTTGACAATCCCTCCCTCATCTTCCAAATCAACGGAATAAAAGGTGGGAATGCTGCGGTAAATGCCTCTTGATGGCTCGAAAAAATTCACATCCAACGATTCTTGCAAGTCAAAGACCCCATTTTGATGGACCTCCATCTCGATATTGTAGTCTTGGATGGTGAAGGTTTCGGCTGCTTTTGCCTCCTCGAAAGAGGTCAAAAAACAAAGACCAACAAGCAGTAAACTAGAAAGAAACTTTAACGTTTTCACGTTGTGCCTCTTCTTTCACCTCAAACATACGATGTTTCTTGAATTTCGCAACCGATGCCACGATATTGCTCGGGATCGATTCTACTTTGGTATTGTACAGTTTCACAACCCCATTGTAGTATTTGCGTGCATTGGCGATTTCACCTTCAATCATTTGCAATTGTTTTTGCAAATCCATAAAGTTGGTATTGGCTTTCAAATCCGGATAGTTTTCGGTAATGGCCAATAAGCGGCTTAGCACACCAGAAAATGCATCGGCATTTTCGACCTTTTCATCAATGTTCCCCGCTTGTAAGCCAATGTTACGTGCTTTTACGACCGCTTCAAGCGTTTCGCTTTCATGGCTGGCATAGCCCTTAACGGTTTCCACTAAGTTGGGTATCAAATCATAGCGTTTCACCAAATACACATCCATCGTTGAAAAGGCCTCTTGCACCTGATTGTTCATACGCACAAAGCCATTGTATGTCGAAATAAAGTAGAACACAACGGCAAGAATGAGCACAACGATTGCTCCTAAGATCCATGGTAAAATATCATTCATAATAATACCTCCTATAATGTCTCATTATAGCACTTTTTAAACAAAAAAAACCCTTTTACCAACAATTTGTCACACATTTTAATTATGGGAGATACATTGCTCGAAATTGCGCTATAATACGAGTAAAAGGAGTCTGCCTCTATGAATCTACGCATCATGTCTTACAACATCAAACGCGATTTCTTATATCCGCGGGCCAAACACCGCTGGGATTATCGCCAAGCGAAAGTAGCCAAACTCATCGCCGATTCACAGTGTCACATTGTGGGCGTACAAGAGCTGTTGCCTACCATGAAACAAGATTTATCCGCCTTGTTGCCGGACTATAAGTTTTTGGGAAAAGGCCGATGGCATAGCCTCAAGCCTCACGATGACGAACATGCCGCCATTTTGGTCAGCAATGAAACAACCAAAGTACTGCATACCCATACCTTTTGGCTCTCTCGCTATCCCAACAAAATTGCCTCACGCTTTATCACGGCCATGTTTCCACGCATTTGCACTCTGGCCACCATTGAACACAACAATCAAAAAATCCGCGTTTTGAATACGCACCTGGATCATATTTCGTTTTTCGCACGCAACGCCAGCGTTGAACTCATCATAGAAACCGTGCAAACCCTCAATGCAATCGAAGAGTTGCCAACCATAGTCATGGGCGATTTCAATACCAAAATCAACAGCAAATGCATCCAGCGTCTGGGCACCATCTTGCAAGATGTCTACCACTGCGAGCAGGTGGAGCTGACCAATACGTTGCATCACTATACGGGCAAGCAAAAACCCAACAAATCGCCGATTGATTTTATTTTTGTTTCGGACCACTTTGAAGTCGAAAAGGTATCCATCGTTACCCAAAAAGTTGACGGCATTTATCCCTCAGACCACTTTCCGGTCATCACCGATTTGAAACTAAAAGAATCCTATGCCCTTGGCTAGGATTCTTTTTCTAGACGCAGTGCCCACCCTTTCAAAACAGCGGCGAGTCTTTGGCGCAAACTTAATGCATTGGTGGCCGCATGGCCTGCCCCTTCTTGGGCACTCGCAAGCAAAATGGCTTGTGCGTCCAAAAGGGGTTTGCTGCTGATGATTCGCTCATAGTTGCCTTGGCTATTGATTTTGCGTGCTTTTGCATTGTCTTGCCACTGCAAGGCAACAATCCCGTTGAGCTTTTGTTTTAAAACAGGATCTTGAATCTCACAGGCAATTTCGACCCGTTTTTCCAAATTGCGGGTCATAGGGTCTGCACTTGCGATAAAGAGCCGTTCTCTTGTGCCACTGCCAAACCGATAGACCCTGGAATGTTCCAAAAAGCGTCCTACGATGGAGCGCACTTCAATGTGTTCACTGACATGCACAATACCTGGCAACAAACAGCAGATGCCCCGAATCATCAATTCCACCCGAACGCCTGCAATGGATGCTTCCCTTAGTTTCTCCATAAACTGTACTTCACTAAGGGCATTGGCTTTGATGTACACATACGCGGCTTCCCCGCGTTTGGCCCATTCGATTTCTTGATCGATGAGTGCCATAAAGCGCTCTTTCATTAAATACGGAGAACAGATCAATCGTTGATACTGGCCGTCCAAATTGCCAATGGCCATATTTTGAAAAAACAAAGCCGCATCTTCCCCAATGGTGGCGTTGGCGGTAAAGTACGAAAAGTCGGTGTATTGCTTTACCGTGACTTCATTATAGTTTCCGGTACCAATTTGGGTAATGAATTCCATTTTGCCACCCACGATACGGGTAATGAGACAAATTTTCGAATGCACCTTAAAATGTTCCACCCCATACAACACCGTACAACCACTTTCTTCGAGCTGCGTGGCATAGTCGATGTTGCTCTCTTCATCAAAACGTGCACGCAACTCCATAAGGACACTCACTTCTTTTTTGTGTTGAGCCGCCAAACACAACATATCGATTAGACGCGAATGGTTGCAAACGCGATAAATGGTAATCTTGATGGAAACAACTTGCTCATCCCATGCCGCTTCATGAAGCAGTTGTAAGAACGGTTCAAAACTGTCATAGGGATAGTATAGTAATACGTCCTTTTTTTGAATTTGACGAATCAAGGAACGATTGCGTTTCAGTTCTTTGGGGTAGGGTGGTTCAAAGGGTTCAAAGCTATGTGCTTTGAGTGTGCTGCTTGGCAAGGCATTTTGCAATGACTGCAAGAACCCATCCACTAACAGCAAGCTTTTCACGCGATAAAGTTGCACTTTACGCAAGTGAAAGCGTTCCATCAAGTATTGAAGAAACGGTTCGGAGATTTCATTGGAGTATTCCAATTTCACCGCAGCCAAGCGTTCTCTTTTCTTCAATAGTTTTTTCATCAAATGCAAGAAATCCGGTTCGAGTTCATACAACGCATCGTCTATGGCCAAATCCGCATTACGGGTAATCGTAAAGATGATTTTTTCTTCGATGTTGTACATGTGAAAGACCTTTGCTACATATTCCAACAAAACTTTTTCAATCGGCACACCACGCATGGGCTCTTTTCCCACCACGACCAAACGAGACATCGAGGCGGGTATTTGAACCAAGCCAAAACTGTAATGTCCCTCTTTTTTTAGCCACAGTCCCACAAATAACGTATTGGAGGCGATATGAGGAAAGGGATGGTGCATGTCTACGATTTGCGGGGATAAAATGGGTTGCAATTGCTTGCGCCAAAACGCATCCAACACGCTGGTTTCTTTGCTGCTTAATTCCTTGATTTCCACAATCTCCATGCCTTCGGTTTTGAAGCGGTGCAACAAATTTTGCACAACCTGGTCTTTGGCTTTATACAGTTCATGAGTACGCAAGTAAATGGCGTCGAGCTGTTGGCTGACGCTCATCCCGGTCTTGTTGTCGACGATGGGTTCTTTCAAATGCGACAAATCAAACAATGAACCCACCCGGATCATGTAGAATTCATCCAGATTGTGTTCGAAAATACCGACAGAGCGCAAACGTTCAAAAAGAGGCAAGCGTTCCTCTTTTGCCTCTTCTAAAACACGTTCATCAAACTTTAGCCAAGACAACTCACGATTTTGGTAAAAATGCCTATGCGTGGTCTCCTTCATTACCCCATTCCTCCTTCATAAAGCGATCTTTTAAATACCCTTCCCGAACCCCATAATCGGAAACGACAATCCGCTCACAACCATAATATTTTCCAATCATGCGCAAAATCAACAATCCTGGTATAAAGGAGTTGATCCGCTCAGGGGCCAAACGTAAAATTTGTTTGGTAATGTGACTGTCAAAGTTGAGATACAAATCCAAGATGTTCTTGACGTTTTCTAGTTCCATCTCGTTGTTGTTTTTGTTTAAATCAAAGAAATCATTGTTGATTTTACGCATCGCGCGGATGGTTCCCCCTACCCCGCATAGCGTTGGATACGTACCCGATTGTACTTCGTTGTTTTTCAAAAGCTCATGTTTGATGAAGGCTTTCATTTGTTTGATTTCTTTTTCACTTGGCACAATTTCTTTCACGAAGCGATGCCACAACGACAAAGAACCAATCGGAATGGACGTTGAGCTGATGATTTCATTGTTTTGATAGACCACAAGCTCGGTCGAGCCTCCTCCGATGTCCACAATCAACCCTTCCTTTACGTCGAGCAATTGGGTTACCCCTACAAAGTCAAGGCGTGCTTCTTCTTTCCCACTGATCAAATCAATGGAAACCCCTACCGCTTGTTCAATCTCGGATACGACTTGTTGCGAATTTTTCACGTTGCGCAAAGAAGCCGTCGCAAACACGACCATGTCGCCCACTTGGAAGGTGTCCACGATGCGTTTGTACTCTTTGAGGGTATCAATCGCCAACTCGACCCCTTTTTCACTCATCGAGCCATTATTGACATAGCCTGCCAATCCCGCCATGGTCTTTTTGTTGAAAAGCAGCGAAATGGTGTTGGCTTCGATTTGATAAATGCTTAAGCGAATGGTATTTGAGCCCAAATCGACGATGGGCATAATCTTGCTCTGTTGTTTTTTCATTTGATATTCCTCCACAGAATTAACGTAACATTACCACCATTTTGTTCTACAAAAAACAGCCCAACGGCTGTCCTTTGAGATCTTTAACACAAGCCTAGTGTTTTTTGATAGGGTTTTTCATAAGATCATAGCTACTAAAGTTTGCCTTTTGATGCAAGCCCATCGCTTTTTCACGTGCATCATGCCCGATGTTGGCATTTTGGAACTGATGCATTTGTTTCAAAGCTTTTTCTGCGCGATGCTTATGATTAATAGCAGGACCATGGTTAAAGTCTTTTTTGTACGTTGACGTACGATCGATAATGTGATGACCCATACCCGGTGCCTCCTTTCGCTTAGGTTACTTTTACTATACCGTACAGGGGTCTAATGTCAAGCAAACCACCTAGGGACATGTAACTGTGTTGGGGTCTTGGGAAAGGACAAAATAAAAAGAAGTGACTAGTGCGTCACTCCTTCAATCGTGTGGATGTCTTGATTGTGTTCGACAATGGCCTCAATGGCCGCTTCAATCCCTTTCGCGATCACCTCAATGTTCATCGTTGGGGTATTGACCGGTTTTCCAACGGCTTGGGCCGGTGCAAACGGAACGTGAATGAATCCGGTGCGCATTTGCGGATACAAAGAGGCTGCCAAGTATAAGTTTTCATACATGATATAGTTGCACACATACGATCCTGCAGTATAGGACACACTCGCGGGAATGCCCACTGCTCTTATTTTTTGGACCATCGCCTTCACAGGAATCGTGGCAAAATATGCGTTGAGTCCTAGGGGTTGTATGATTTCATCGATGGGTTGAAAGCCTTCATTGTCCGCAATGCGCCCATCCATTAGGTTGATTGCAACGCGTTCAACGGAGAGGTCAAAGCGTCCTCCCGCTTGCCCTATAGACAATAATACGTCCGGTTTTTCGCGCTCCACAACCTCAGCAACCACCTTTGCACTTTTGCGAAAGACGGTTGGAATTTCCAGTTTCACAATGTGGGCTCCCGCGATCACATCCGGCAATAACTTCACGGCTTCATAGGATGGATTGGTGCTTTCACCACCAAAAGGATCAAAGCCCGTAACTAAAATTTTCATTGGGTATCCTCACTTTCTTGATGCAAGATTATACCATTGCTGATGATTTGAATGTCGTCGGCCCACATGGAACAGGGCGACATAACAAAATCAAAATGTGCACTGGCATTCAAAACGCCACCAAAAGTTAAATTGCGTCCAAATCCCAAATGCCATGTGCCATAGGTACTCTCGTCTTCGATATAGCTTGCGCCATTGCAACTTGAAAAATAATTGAGACCAATGCCAAGCTCCCCTATATTATACATCATTGGATCTTGGAAATGGGCCAAATACTCCATGACTTTACGCCCAGTAGGATTGTCTTGGATGTCCACAATGCGTCCCCGTTCAATGCGCATTCGCACGCTTTCTTCGGGAACACCTAGATAGCCTAGTGACATATCAACCACAACAACACCATGGGTCTTAGAGGAATTGGTCGCAAGGGCCAATTCAAATGCCGTAGAACTTGCGGTGTAGGGGTATTTGCATTCTCCATTATACAGATTTGGCGCATAGCGATCTTTTACCAGCGTCAAATCGGTGCCAGAATGGCTTTTGATGCGAATGGTCGTTGCTTTGTAAATCCATTGCGCCAACAAATCATAATTGCGTCGGGCTTTGTCAGGATCCATATTGAACAGGCGACTTTCCAACAAGGATTTTGAGGTGGATTGCAGTGGCAACGACAAAACTCTCGATCCTTTTTTGACGGCCTCTTTGATGGCCGCTGTTGTGAGAATGGAGTATTTAGGGGCGGCAATGATGGCGTGATATTGCGCCAATTGCAATGCTGCTAGCTCGGCATCCAATTCGTTTTTGTCCTTGGAAACCAATGCGACCACAACCTCGCCCCCACAGCGCTTCGCCGCATTTTCAAGGGCTTGCGTCTCTTGCGCAAAGTCATCATTGCTGATGATGATCAAACGTTCCTGCGCTTGCAACTGTAGCCACTTCTCCATGATTACGGTTGCATGTTCTTGCATAATGCTCATACGTTAGACCAAAAATAACAAGTAGACAATTTGGAACACCAACATAAACAATGCAATCGGAATTTGTTTTTTGATGACGCCGTATTTGTCTTTCATTTCCAATACCGGTATCGGCACAATGTTGAAATTGGCCGCCATCGGAGTCATTAAGGTACCGCAAAACCCACAGGTCAAAGCTATGATGCCTACTGCATTGGGGTCAAGACCTTGCGACAAAACAAACGGTGCACCAATCCCAATGGTCATTACGGTAATCGCAGCAAACGCATTGCCCATGATCATGGTAAACAATGCCATCCCGATACAGAAGACGATTACCCCGATGACCACATTGCCTTCGGGAATGAGCCCACCTACCAATTGGGATACGACCTCGCCTACTCCAGCGGCACTAAAAATAGAACCCAAAGCAGCCAACATCATCGGCAACAAAGAAAGCGGACCGACTGTGTCCAACATCCGTCGTGCATCTTCCACAAAATGAATCGGTTTGGTTTCGCCCTTGGTAAAAATCAAGGTCAAGATCATTGCGGCAATAACCCCCACGCCCACTCCGACTAATGCTGATATTTCGGTGAACAAGGCAAACAAAATGGCAAACAGCCCCATCCTCAAGGTAGGCAAAAAAATCAAATTGCCGACACGTTTAGCCATCTGTGCTGCTTTGACTTTGTCGACCGGGTCCGTGTTGCCTTTTTTTACTTGATTGAGTATGGCAGGAATCGACAT
>JBOGAI010000166.1:0-6280 GCA_051655665.1 Erysipelotrichaceae bacterium
CTCATGCGTATCGCTGAAATCATCACATCCGTTCCGTTCATGCCTCTTGTTATTACACTTTCGGCTTTTGTCGCAGACAGCATGACTTCAAATGAACGTATGTTCTTTATCATGGTAATCTTGGGGCTGTTAAGCTGGACGGGTTTGGCGCGTTTGGTGCGTGCACAAATCTTGATTGAACGTGAGAAAGACTTCGTATTGGCAGCACGTGCTTTGGGGATCAAAGAAGTCTTCATTGTCATCCGTCATATTTTGCCGAACGTTATGAATATCGCCATTGTTAACATGACTTTGATGTATGCATCTACGATGTTGACCGAAGCGGGTCTATCCTTCCTGGGCTTTGGGGTTCAATCTCCACAACCTTCTTGGGGGAATATGCTTTCTACGGCACAAAGTTCTGCAGTTATCGAGTTCTACTGGTGGCGTTGGATTTTGCCAGCGATTGCGGTATTGTTGGCTGCCTTGTCAGTCAACCTGATTGGGGATGCGCTACGTGACGCGCTTGATCCAAAAGCGAACGAGAAGTAGGTGAACAATATGAAATTACTAGAAATCAAAAACCTTCATACCTATTTTGATACCAAAAGAGGTTTAATTAAAGCAGTAAACGGTGTTACCCTTTCCATTGAAGAGGGAAGAACACTTGGTGTTGTAGGTGAATCGGGAAGTGGAAAAAGCCAAACTGCAATGAGTATCTTGCGTTTGTTTGAACACAACCAAAAAATCTATGATGGGGAAATCCTATTTGATGGGAAAGACCTTTCTAAAATGTCGATGGCGGAGTTGTCAGAAATTCGTGGGAACTCCATCTCGATGATTTTCCAAGAGCCAATGACGTCTTTGAACCCGATTTTCACGGTAAATCGTCAAATTTCGGAAGTATTGATGTTGCACCAAGGCTTGAATAAAAAAGAAGCGCAAAAACGTTCCATTGAAATTTTGGCAAGCGTTAAGATTCCAAATCCAGAAAAGATTTGTTTCTCTTATCCGTTCCAATTGTCAGGGGGGATGCGCCAACGTGTTATGATCGCGATGGCACTTGCATGTAAACCAAAATTGTTGATTGCCGATGAACCAACAACGGCACTTGACGTAACCATTCAAGCACAAATCTTGAAACTCATGAATGACTTGAAAAAAGAACTTGGCACATCCATCATGTTCATTACCCATGACTTAGGGGTAATCAACCAAATGGCGGATGACATTGCCGTTATGTACTGTGGACAAGTGATTGAAAGCGCATCATGCGACCAAATCTTTAGAAACGATGACTATTTACATCCATATACGGAAGGATTGTTGACCTCGATTCCACGCTTGAACTCTGAAAAGACGGAGCGTTTGGATGCCATTCCAGGTTCTGTACCACATCCTCTGGCATTGCCAGAAGGGTGTAAGTTTGCACCTCGTTGCAAATATGCAACGGACAAATGTCGTACGAATGAGCCAACCCTCGATGAGGTAAGCCCTGGACACTTTATCCGTTGTTTCTACCCTGTTAAGAATGTGAAAGGAGGGAATTAGGCATGAATAACCCATATTTGATTCAAACAACCAACTTGAAAAAACATTTCCCTCTGAAAAAGAATTCCATTTTTCAAAAAGAAACTCCAACCGTAAAAGCGAATGACGGGATTGACTTGGCCATTCGTCCAAGCGAAACGTTTGGTTTGGTAGGAGAATCGGGATGTGGGAAATCCACTTTTGGACGCGTGTTGTTGCAATTGTATCCACAAACACACGGCAATACGATTTACTATGGTCGAAGCATTTATGAGTTCAACCCAAAATACGTTTTAAAAGTATTGGGAAGCTTGGAAAATAAAGTAGAGCGTTTAAAATCGCTTGAATCCAAAATGCACCACAAGCATGACGACCATCATACAAAATCATTTGATAAATACCACAAAGAGTACGAGCACATCGCTCGTCTTGCGGGTGGTTTGATGTACTCGAAAGACTTGAAAAAAGCAAAAGACCTTTTGATTCAAGAATACAACCTTGGCGTCGAAGAAGAACTTGCGAAATTTAAAAAAGCAGATGCGACTGCGGTTGCCGGAAAGCGTGCAAAAGTCCAACAAGAACTTGAAGCACTAAAAGCGGTATGCAATCACGATGAAGCATTCAACGAAGCGGAAAAACGTCGTGATGGCGGGATCGATTTGGGGATGTTGACAAGCGAAGAAATGCGTTTGTTACGCGAAGACATCCAAATCATTTTCCAAGACCCATATTCCTCTTTGAATCCCCGTTTAACGGTGGGGCAAATCATCTCGGAAGCGTTGGTTGCCCACAAAAAATTCAAAAAAGGAACACCGGAGTTGGAAGCTTACATCATTGACATCATGGAAAAATGCGGATTGGACCGTTACTTCATCCACCGTTACCCTCACCAATTTTCTGGGGGACAACGTCAACGGATCGGGATTGCCCGTGCGTTGGCTTTGAAACCGAAATTTGTGGTGTGTGACGAGGCGGTATCAGCCCTTGACGTATCCATCCAATCACAGGTCATCAACTTGTTGCAAGACTTGAAAGAACAAGAAAACTTGACGTATTTGTTCATCTCCCATGACTTGAGTGTTGTCAAGTACATCTCCGATCGTATCGGGGTTATGTATTTGGGGAACATGGTCGAATTGGCAGATGGAGAAGATATGTTTAAAAATCCATTGCATCCATATACGGAAGCCTTGCTGAATGCGATTCCTACAACCGATTCCACCAACAAAGAGTTGGCCATTTTGGAAGGGGATATCCCATCACCAATCAATTCTCCAAAAGGATGTAAATTCCACACTCGATGCAAATACTGCTTCGACAAGTGTAAAACCGATGAACCAAAATGGGAAGAAATTGAACCACACCACTGGGTTGCGTGTCACTTGCGCTCGAAAGCCCAATAATGTTTGACAATCTTAAACGCCTTCGTCAACGCTACAAAGCGAAAGACGAAGCACTCTCTCATAAATTTGACGATGTCGAATTCGAAAAAGACGACCCGCTTGCATTATTTATCGCAGCGTTCATCACGTTCGTGCCCGTCATCGTCTTGATTTTGGGAGCGTTCTTCTTTATTTTGTGGTTCTTTTTTGCCCGCTAAACCTGCAACGTGCAGGTTTTTTTTATAGGAGTTTTGCCTTTTCTTCCTTAGGGTAGAC
The DNA here is from genome assembly GCA_051655665.1 of Erysipelotrichaceae bacterium. Lineage (GTDB taxonomy): Bacteria > Bacillota_I > Bacilli_A > Erysipelotrichales > Erysipelotrichaceae > JBOFMT01. Next base: position 3,168 of record JBOGAI010000166.1, read on the forward strand.
TAAGGAGGCGATGGTATGAAATTAACCCCCTCAACAAAGGTTTATTTGCTAGAATACCTTGCTGCGATTTATCGTCGCAATCAAAAACGTCAACAAGATCACACCCCACTTCAATCAAATATGTTGTTCTACCAAAGTGAGTACAATTGCTACTTTGAAAATTTGGAGCGACATTTGACACAGCAAGAAAGGCGAATCTTTCAAGAAGCGTTCATTGAAGGAAAACCGCTGTCTCATATTCAAATGAACGTCGCGAAAGACGAGTTGGCCCTAATGAAACACCAGGTGGGTGTCAAAATCTTTGATTGTATTTACCAACAATTTTAACGCTTTATCACTTAATTACTCGAAGGCGTGCGGTTGTAAGACGACAAAAAAAATGGTATTATAACGTATGAGGTGACAAGGATGAATACATTTGACGTATTAAAAAAAGAATTAGCACCAAAAGTAAAAGCAAACGCTGAGATTAAGCTGGATTCCACTATGCAGGAATTGGGTGTTGACTCACTGGATTTGGTTGACGTGGTATTGTCAATGGAAGAACAATTCTCCATTACATTTGAAGACGAAGAGCTTCAAAATTTGGCAACCGTTACGGATGTAGTGAATTTGATTGATGCAAAACGCAAATAATGGAGGATATTGTATGTTAAAAGGTATTGCTGCTTCGGCAGGTGTGGTAATCGCAAAAGCTTACAAGCTTGAACAACCAAAATTTGAAATTGTTAGAAAAGAAGCAAATGCGGAAGAAGAAGTTGCAAAACTTGTAACCGCTGTGGAGAAAACCAAAGCGGACATCGAACGCATTAAAGAAAAAGCAGTCGGAAAATTGCACGAGGAAGAACTTGCGATTTTTGATGCGCACTTGATGGTTGCATCTGACCCTGATTTGTTCTCTCAAGTAGAAAACATGATCAAAGCCGATGGAATCAATGCAGAATTTGCCCTAAACGAAGTCGCGAACATGTTCATCGGTATTTTCGAATCGATGGATGATGCATACATGCGTGAGCGTGCGGCAGACATCAAAGACGTAACGTTCAGAATGAAAGCACATTTGATGGGTCTTATCATCCCTGATTTGAGCACAATCCAGGAAAGTGTGATCATCGTTGCACACGACTTGACTCCAAGTGACACTGCGCAATTGGACAAAACCTATACCAAAGGGTTCGCAACAGAAATTGGGGGACGTACGTCTCACTCTGCAATCATGGCAAGAAGCTTGGAAATTCCAGCGGTGGTTGGTGTTAGCGGAATCTTAAGCGATGTGAAACACGGCGATCTTTTGATTTTGGATGCGGTAGCAGGAACCTTGCTTGTCAATCCATCCGAAGAAGAAGTTGCGCAATATGAAGCGAAAGCAGCAGCATTCTTAGCTGAAAAAGAAGCGTTGAAAGTATTAAAAGATGCAAAATCAATCACGACAGACGGACGTCACGTTGAGTTGGCTGGTAACATCGGTACACCAAACGATGTTGCAGGTGTGTTAAACAACGGAGGCGAAGGGGTTGGATTGTACCGCACCGAATTCTTGTACATGGATGCACAAAGCTTGCCAACCGAAGACGAGCAATTTGAAGCATACAAAACCGTTTTAGAAAACATGGGAAGCCGTCGTGTGGTTGTTCGTACCCTTGACATTGGAGGAGACAAAGAATTGCCATACCTTCAATTCCCAAAAGAAATGAATCCATTCCTTGGATATCGTGCCATCCGCCTATGCCTGGATCGTACGGATATTTTCAGAACACAACTTCGTGCTTTGATTCGTGCTTCCGTTTACGGAAACTTGTGCATCATGTTCCCTATGATCGCAACCATCGATGAATTCAGACGCGCGAAAGAAATCTATAATCAAACACGCGAAGAATTATTGGCAGAAGGCGTAACCATTGCGGACAAAATTGAAGTCGGTATGATGGTGGAAATTCCAGCGGCTGCAGTATTGGCGGATAACTTCGCTAAAGAAGCCGATTTCTTCTCCATTGGAACCAATGACTTGATTCAATATACAATGGCTGCTGACCGTATGAACGAGAGCGTTTCGTACTTGTATCAACCATATAACCCTTCAATCCTTCGTTTGGTAAAAATGACCATCGATGGTGCACACAAAGAAGGAAAATGGTGTGGTATGTGTGGCGAAATGGCAGGAGAACCAAATGCCGTTCCATTGTTGTTGGGAATGGGCTTGGATGAATTCTCAATGTCCGCATCTTCCATCCTTGCGGCAAGAAAAATCGTAAATTCTTTGAGCTACGAAGAAATGCAAACGTTGGCAAACGAAGCGTTAAGCCAATCTACGGCAGAAGAAGTCGTTGCCCTTGTTGAAGCACGCTTGGCAAAATAATCGAAACATATGAAAAACGAAGGCTTTCCTTCGTTTTTTTTTGTTTTTTATTTGCAACTTTTGGATGAGATAGTACAATGGTTCAATAAAGGGGATAATGTGAAAATGAAAGAGAAATATCAAAAATTTTTGGAACTGCTGTCGAAGGAAGATCGCTTGGCTACGTTGCACTTCGTACACAACGAGTTGCTACCCAGTGGGATTTCCATGATGGACCTGTACGAGTACTTTTTGGTGCCATCACTGAGCGTGGATTTGGAATGCAATCAAGACCAAGATGAAGACTTGTGTATTTTCCAGGAGCATGTTCGAACCAATATTATCAAAGCCATCATTGAAAGTTGCGCGCACTTGCTTGAACCAAGCTACAACGCCAATCAAAACCATCACAAGGTGGTGGTGATGTGTCCAGCGCACGAACAACATGATTTAGGGGCTCGCATGGTGGCGGATTACTTTACAACCTTGGGGTGGGATGTGATCTTTGCGGGGGCCAACACGCCCATCGAAGCGCTGATCAAAGGCATGCAAGCTCGCTCCATTCGTTTGGCCGTATTAAGCATTTCAAATTATTACAACTTAAGCGAAGGGAAACGAATGCTCCTTGCGTTGAAAGCGGCAAGTGAAGGCCAATTTCGAGTCATTATTGGGGGAACCGCCTTTGTACACAATCAGCACATCATCCAGGAATTTCAGGCCGATTATTATGCCAAGGATTTGGAGAGCTTGGATGCCATCGCAAGGGAGGTCTTAGAGT
>JBOGAI010000167.1:0-6907 GCA_051655665.1 Erysipelotrichaceae bacterium
AACGACACCAGGGGGACGCGCCTTGAAATTTTATTCATCGGTGCGCTTGGATGTGCGTAAATCGGAAGCCATCAAAAATGGAACGGACATCGTCGGAAACAAAGTCAATGTAAAAGTTGTGAAAAACAAAGTTGCCCCACCGTTCAAAGTGGCGGTTGTCGAGATTATGTATGGAGAAGGGATCTCCTATGTTGCGGAAATCTTGGACCTTGCCGTCGATTTCGATATCATCAACAAGGCTGGTGCGTGGTTTAGCTACAATGGCGAGAAAATCGGACAAGGAAAAGAGGCTGCAAAAGCATTCTTGAAAGCCAACGAAGCCCTTGCCGAAGAGATTGCGACACAAGTGTTAACCAAATTGAATGAAAACAAGCAAAAATAGGGGACACCCTATTTTTTTTATTGTTTTAAAAGGGTTTTCATAGTAAAATGGAATTGTTAAAGACGAAAAGATGAGGGAGAACCAATTATGAACTTTGACTATGTTACCATCATCTTATCTGGGTTAACAGGCCTTGCTTTTGGGATCATCATCATGTTGATTGCAAGCAGAGCAGGATTGATAAAAGATCAACAAAAGGCCTCCTTAGTGGTCAAGGAAGCCGAATCGAAAGCCGATACTATTGTTAAACAAGCGATCTTAGAAGGTCGTTCACAAGTGCATGAACTAAAAATTCTAGCCGAAAAAGAAATCAAGGAACGTAAAAATGAAGTGCAGGAGCAAGAAAACAAATTGTTGCGCCGTGAAGACAATTTAAACTTCCGAGATGAAACCTTAACAGTAAAAGAAAAGCAAATCGATCAAAAAAACGCTCAATTATCAAGCAAGCTAGCCTCCCTAGAGGAGATGGAAAAGGCTTTGCAAGCCAAAATTGATGTGCAGGTCGTTGAATTGGAACGAATTGCGAATACCACAACCGCCCAAGCGAAACAAGAATTGTTTGAGATTACGGAAAAACGGGTCACAAACGAATTGACCGCTTACATCAAAGAAAAAGAAGAACAAGCAAAAGCAGAAAGCTTGGATCGTGCACGCAATATCATCGCGTTAGCCATCCAACGTGTTTCTCAAGAAGAAGCGACCGAACGTACGGTTAGTGTTGTTACTTTGCCAAGTGAAGAGATGAAAGGTCGAATCATTGGACGCGAAGGACGCAACATCAAAGCGATTGAACAAGCAACGGGGGTTGACTTGATCATCGACGATACACCGGAAACGATTACGGTATCTTGCTTTGATCCAGTACGTCGTGAGATTGCGAAAAATGCCTTAGAATTCTTAATTAAGGATGGACGCATTCAACCGGGTCGTATTGAAGAAGTTGTAAATAAAATGCGTGCAGAAATTGATCAGCAGATCATGAAGGCGGGGGAAGACGCAGTATTTAAATTGGGGATCGGAAAAATTGACCGCGAGATCGTCAAATTAATCGGACGTTTGAAATACCGTTATTCGTATGGTCAAAATGCATTGCAACATTCCATGGAAGTTGCGAAAATTTCAGGCATGATGGCTGCGGAATTGGGTTTGAACCAATCCTTGGCAAAACGTGCCGGACTCTTGCATGATATTGGAAAAGCCTTGGATACCGAACAAGAAGGTAGCCATGTGGAATTGGGTTATAAATTTTGTAAGAAACGTGGCGAAAGCGATGTCGTGTTGAACGCCATCGAATCACACCATGGGGAAGTCGAACCGAAATATTTGATTTCCAACTTGGTAGAAGCTGCCGATACGCTAAGTGCAGCCCGTCCTGGTGCGCGCTATGAAGCCTTGCAAAATTACATCAACCGCTTGGAAGAATTGGAAAAAATCACCAAATCGTTCCCTGGCGTGGATTCCTCTTTTGCAATCCAAGCAGGACGCGAGGTGCGTGTATTAGTCGTGCCAGATAAAGTGAATGATGCACAAGCACACAAGTTGGCTCGTGACATCAAAGATAAAATCGAAGCAGAATTAACTTACCCTGGTCAAATTAAAGTCACGGTGATCCGCGAAACCCGTGCAAACGAGATTGCGAAATAATGCGAATCCTATTTTTAGGGGACATCGTAGGACAAAGTGGTAGAAAGGGCGTCGAAGACGCCCTTGTTTTGCTTAAAAGGGACTATCACCCCGATTTGATTATTGCCAATGGAGAAAACGCGGCCCATGGCAAAGGCATTACTCGAAAAATTTACATTCAACTGTTGAAGATGGGCATCGATGTGGTCACCTTAGGGAACCATGCCTTCTCCAAAAACGACATATTTGGCTTTATTGACGAGGCGCAGTATTTGGTGCGTCCTGCCAACATTGACCCCGAAGACGTCGGCGTGGCAACAGTGGTCGTCCATCGTGGGGGAAAACGCATTGCGGTTAGCAATTTGTGCGGCCAAGTGTTTATGCACGGAGTCGTGGAAAGCCCGTTTGCGGTGATGGAACACATCTTGGAAGAGGTGGATGCCGACATTCACATCGTGGATTTCCATGCGGAAGCTACAAGCGAAAAACTGGCGTTTTTCTACCATTTTGCCGGACGGATTGGGGCGATGATTGGAACCCATACCCATGTGCAAACGGCCGATGAGCGCATCATTGATGGCACAGCCGGATTAAGCGATGCGGGGATGTGCGGTGCTTACGAATCCATTTTGGGACGTGATGTCGGTGAAATCCTAACGCGCTTCACCAGCGAAGCCAAAACAAAATATACCATTGCCGAAGGGGCAGCAATCGTATGTGGGGTAGTCGTCGATTTTGACGATCAAACCAACCAAGCGGTGCACATTGAGCGAATTCAACTTCGTCCATAAGCATTGTACGAAAGGAGTCCTGTATGGCAAAAGTACTAGAGGGAAGTGCCATCCCACCTCAAATGGCAAAACTGGATTACTTGAAACAGCTTATCGATTTTCCAGAAGATCATGCGCATTTGCAGTTTACCAACATCGTCCAAGCAAACTTCACGCCAAGTGAGGCGCGCAGAGGAGAATTTGTGTTGACCTCAGCCAAGGGGGCAACCTTGCGATTAGCCTGTGATGAAGAAGAAACCGCAATGTTGGAGCGCGCCCTCTCTTTGTTGTTACAACCAAACGATGGAAAGAGTCACGATGCGATGGCGGCACAGCCTTCATCGGATGAATCGATGGCATTGCAAAAGGATCACGTGTTACCCGCATACGACGATACACGCGTAAAGCACTTGGCCAAAGCGAGTTTGCTTTTGGCTTATGGGCTGTTTGGGCTTGTTGTCTTGATGGTTGTATTGTCGGTGTTCTTTTTGCCGATGCTGTTGGTCGCCGTGCAAAGTGCACTTTTGGCTTTTTGCTTCTTGGTGGGACATGCGTTGCTCAATATGCTTGTTGTATCGAAGCAAGAAAGCCGAATTCGCACCGAGCAAGCACTCATTCAAACTGCGCTGTGGCGCGAATGGGTGGAACAATCTAAGAATTAAGCATTTTTGGCAGACAAAAGAGCAAACAGGTTGCAAAAACAACCTGTTTTTTTATATAATCTATGTTGTAACTCCTTATGATTATGATATAATGATACATATCTTAAGGAGGTAGATTAAAATGGCTGTAAAAATTAGTTTAGATACTTGTATCGGATGTGGTGCTTGTGTAGGAGTTTGCCCTGTAGGAGCATTGTCTTTGAACGATGATTCAAAAGCAGTTTGCGATGAAAGCTTGTGCATCGATTGTGGAGCTTGCATCTCTGTTTGCCCAACAGAAGCAATCAGCGCGTAACAAGCCAAACCAAGCCATGCTTGGTTTTTTTTATGATAGGAGAATAACATGAATAAAGAACGTAACATTGAGTGGAGTCTGCCTTCCTTAAAAGCGGCGCAAAAGCGCACGCGTAATGCGGTATCCATTGAAAAAACCCTTTTTGAAATCCCACATGACGTAAAAACCATGGGCGTGGGACGTCATTTCTTTTTGCGTACCTATGGATGCCAGGCCAACGAACGTGATGGAGAAACCATTGCCGGAATTTTGGAAGCCATGGGCTTTACCCAAGTTCAAACCCCAGAAGAAGCGGATTTGATCATCATGAACACCTGTGCCATCCGTAAAAATGCGGAAGACAAAGTACTAGGCGAAATCGGTCACTTAAAACACTTAAAAGCAACCAATCCGGATTTGATGTTTGCGATGTGCGGATGCATGGCACAAGAAGAAGAAATCATCAAATTGGTGTTGGCCAAATATCCACACGTTGATTTGGTGTTTGGTACCCACAACATCCACCGTTTGCCAATTTTGTTGCAAAACGCAATGTTTACCAAAGAAAAAACAATCGAAGTCTTCTCCAAAGAAGGGGAAGTCATTGAAAATCTTCCGGTCAAACGTTTTGGTAACCACAAGGCATGGGTCAACATCATGTATGGATGCGACAAGTTCTGTACGTACTGCATTGTTCCGTATACACGTGGGAAAGAGCGCAGCCGTACAATGGAAGACATTTTAGAAGAAGTACAAACGTTGAAACAAGAAGGATTCAAAGAAGTAACCTTGCTTGGTCAAAACGTAAACTCATATGGCAAAGACTTGTCGTTTGAAGGAGGCTTTGCTACGCTGTTGGAAGAAGTCGCCAAAGTGGGCATTGAGCGCGTGCGTTTTACGACCTCCCATCCTTGGGACTTTACCGATGAAATGATTGACATCATTGCTCGATACGATAACATCATGCCGTTCATTCATTTGCCGGTTCAATCCGGAAGCGATGAAATCTTGAAAATCATGGGACGTCGTTATACGATCGAACAATACAAAGCATTGTACGACAAAATCGTCAATCGCATTGAAAATGTAGCGTTCTCTACCGACATCATCGTGGGCTTCCCGAATGAAACCGAAGAACAGTTCCAACAAACCCTAGACATCGTACGCTATTGCAAGTTTGACAATGCCTTTACGTTTGTGTACTCTCCAAGAGAAGGGACACCGGCTGCGAAAATGGAAGACAATGTGCCCCTTGAGGTAAAACAAGAGCGCTTGCAACGCTTGAATGCGTTGACCAATTCCTTCGCGCGCGAGAAAAACGAAGTGTATCAAGGTCGCATTTGCAAAGTGTTAGTCGATGGAACGTCCAAGAAAAAAGAAGACGTGATGTCTGGATATACCGAAACCAATAAACTCGTTAACTTTGTTGGAGAAAACATTGCACCAGGATCCATTGTGGAAGTGGAAATCACCGAAGTAAGAACATGGTCTTTGTTTGGAAAACTAGTGGAAGCCTAAGGCTTCCTTTTTTTATCGAAACGGGGAAAACATGCGTGTGAAATGTTGAAAAATGAATGGTGAGACGGTCAAAAAAAATGGGAAAAGAGTCGAAGTGCGAGTGGGCTTTTCTATTATTTCAATCAATATTGTGATATAATAAGGCAAACAAAACGAGATAGGAGAATTTGAATGGAAAAAATTAGAGTCTTTGCTCTAGGTGGTTTAGATGAAAATGGAAAAAATTGTTACATCGTTGAAATAGACGATAAAATTTTTGTAATTGACTGTGGAATTAAGTTTCCGGAAGGATCCAATTTGGGGGTGGAATTCGTCATCCCGGATTTTTCCTATTTGGCCCAAAATGCCAAAAAGGTCAAAGCCATTTTTATTACACACGGACACGATGATGTAATGAAGGCGTTGCCGTTTTTGCTCAAGCATGTCAATGCACCGATTTATACGGGAGCGATGAGTGCAACCATGTTGCGCGATTATTTGCAAAAAGAAGGAATGCGCAATTTTAAAATCAATAAAATCAAACGCACGTCACGTCACAAAATTGACGGCGTTGAAATTCGTACCTTTGGGATGACGCATGCATACCCCGACAACTTTGGTTTGGCGATTGGAACCAGCCAAGGTTATGTCGTGTACAATGGGGAATTCTTGGTCGATTATGACATTTTGAGTCCCGAATACAACATGGATATTACCGAATTAGCCGATATTGGCAAAAAAGGTGTTTTGGCTTTGATGAGTGAAAGCTCTTTTGCCGACAAAGTTGGTTCTACGGCGCCCAAACATCGAATCAGCGATGTGATTGATCCGATTGTGGCCAATGCCACACATCGCGTCATCATTTCGACGTATACGCAAAGCATCTTCCGCATGAAGGAAATCATCGAGGTTGCACGCAAGTACGATCGCAAACTGTATTTCCACGACAGCAATGCCCGTCAATTGTTTCAAAAAATGGAAGAATTGGGTTATTACACCTTAGACAAACATTTGGTTCTGAATGACAAACAGTTTAAAGACCATATGGATGATGTCATGGTTGTGGTGACCGGAAACGTTCGCAACATCTTTAAAATCATGCAAAACATCGCGATGCAAGAAGATCGACGCGTGCAGTACCGTTTGAGTGACACCGTCATTTGTGCCTCCCCTGTGGTAAGCGGATCAGAAACCGATGCGATGCAAATGGAAAACGAATTCTACAAAGAGGGCGGCAAGGTGTTTATGCTAAGCTCTAAAAAGGTATTGAGCATGCATCCAAGCAGCGAAGATTTGAAGATGATGCTTAATTTGTTCAAACCAAAATATTACATTCCCATCAAAGGCGAATATCGTCATTTAATCGCCAATGCCAATATTGCAACCAAAGTCGGCTATGGCAGTGATAAAGTGCTTCTTTTGGACAATGGTCAAGTAGCTTCCTTTGAAAACAAGGGGTTACGAGGCGTCAGCAAGCATTTGAAACTTGATGATGTGCTCATCGATGGCCGCGATGATTTGGACGTTAGTGGTCCAGTGCTCAAAGATCGTGAAATCTTATCAACCGATGGAGTCATTATTTTCGGAGTTACCTTGGATTTCAAAACCAAAAAAATCATTGGCGGACCGGATATTCAAACCCGTGGTGTTATTTATTTGAAGGATGCGGAGCACATTTTGTCGCATATGATTGAATTGG
>JBOGAI010000168.1:0-2243 GCA_051655665.1 Erysipelotrichaceae bacterium
ATTTTCACCTATTATCCCCCTCAAATTGCGCTCTTTTGGGATACGGTTCAAAAAAGCTATGGTCCCTATATTCCAAAATAAAAAACACCCTTGGGTGTGTTTTAGCGTTTAGGGGTCAAACTCTCTACCATCGCAATCATCCCTTGAGCAAAGGGCGTCGTTTCAAACATCGGGAATTGCCGCCGGAACTTGGAATCGTCCCAGACACAATCCGCGTCAAATTGGTCGCGTTGGGCATGAGCCTGTTTCAACAACGGCAAAAGCGTGCCCAAAACACGGGACACCAAAAACGGAGTGGTTTGGATTTTGACGGGTCGTTGCAAGTGTTCTTGCAAAAGCTGCGATATCGTGGAAAGCGATACGCTTGCATCGACCGGTGCATGCCAAATTTGTCCATACAAAGAGTCAATCCCTGCCAACAACACCAGCGCACGGGCCACATCCTCCACATAGGCATAAGGATATCGTGTGTACCGCTTGCCGACAAACTGTCCTTTGCGTCCCGCCAAGATTGGAGCCAACAGCGCCGGATACAAGCAGGATTTCACATTGCGAGGCCCATAGAGCAGTGGACTGCGCACAATGAGATACGGAATTTCACTTTGCTTCACCAACTCCACAAGCGCTTGCCGGATGCGCGCTTGCGGCACAGCGGTGTCGTAGGCTCGATTTTCATCAATGGGTTGGGTAAAATCGATTTTGCCATAGTATTCGATACAATCCATGTACACAAGCTTTGCCTTTGCCTTTTTCGCTGCAGCGATGACATGAGTCAACATCGCTTTGTTTTCTGAAGCGGAGGCTTCTGCCACTCCAACACAGTAGTAAAGGACACCTGCATCCTGAAGGGCGCGCAAAGTAGCATCCGCATCATTCAGATCTACGCGACGGGTTTCAATGTCCACACGCATTGGCAAACGCGACACCCCCACCACCTGTTTGTGTTGTTCCAACAAAACGTTGACCACTTCATTTCCAAGGGCACCCCCAATGCCCAACACAAGATGTTTCATGCGCTTCCTCCTTTTTGTTTATCATAGCACACTTCCTCCCCCAACCGATACCCCCCTTGACCCCCATCAAACCAAACGTGAGCTTTCCATCCAGTTGAAAGGGATTTCATCTCTCTTTTGGTTAGGTGATGACTTCTTCTTTTGCATTATGTGTAATAAAGCCGTAATTATGGATATAAAATCGTTTTTTTATGGAATGGTTTGCATTATAATGAATGAGTATCGTACCCCATCAAGGAGGATTTTATGGATTCAACCAAAACCTGGGTCGGACTGACACATGCCGATGTGGAAGCCCGCACGCTTGCCGGTCTTAGCAATGCGCAACCCAACAATTTAACCAAAGCCACCAAAGACATTATCTTTGACAATGTGTTCACCGTATTCAACTTGCTCAATGTCGTCATCGCCCTTGCATTGTTACTCGTTCAAGCCTATTTAAATATGTTTTTCATTGCCGTGGTCTTGCTCAATACCGTAATTGGGATCGTCCAAGAAATCCGCGCCAAAAAAGCACTAGAAAAACTTTCCCTATTGGCCAGTAAAGCGGTCATGGTGCATCGAGATGGTGCATGGACGCCCGTCCACATGGAACAACTTGTCATTGATGACATCTTCCAACTGCAATCCGGCGACCAAATCATGAGCGATTCGCAAGTGGTGGAAGGTCAAGTCGAAGTCAACGAAGCCCTGCTTACCGGTGAAGCCGACCCGTTGAACAAAATAGTCGGGGATTCGCTGCTCTCGGGCAGTTTCATCGTATCGGGCCAATGCATCGCCAAAGTGGAAAAGGTGGGCATGGAAAATTATGCCACCAAAATCAGCGTGGAGGCCAAAGCACACAAAAAACTGCACAGCGATTTGTTGCACTCAATCAATACGATTGTTGCGTTCACAAGCTACTTCATCCTTCCTTTTGGTGTCCTGTTGTTTTTCAATACCTATGTGCTAAGCGATACCCCGTTGCGCGAAAGCGTCATATCGACTTCTGCTGCCCTGTTGGGGATGCTTCCCAAAGGACTGGTCTTGTTGACCACCGTCGCGTTGGTCATTGCCGTTTTGAAACTGACCCTTAAAAAAATCTTGGTTCAAGAATTGTACTGCATCGAAATGCTAGCACGCGTCGATACCATTTGTTTCGACAAAACCGGCACCCTAACCCAGGGCACAATGGTCGTCCAAGACGTGTATGAACTTTCAACCTTCCCACAACCCTTGGCATTGTTGTTG
>JBOGAI010000169.1:0-2373 GCA_051655665.1 Erysipelotrichaceae bacterium
CAAAGGCAGCTTGATAATGGCTTTCATCATGATGGCTAGCGAGACCTAGACGCTGTTGGTGTATGGAAATGGGTGCCGGGCGCAATGATCAAGGGTTGTTAAAGAAAGAAGGACATTAAAGCGGTGTGCCGTTGCAGTGCTGCTAGAAAGCTTGCAGGTATGGAGGCAATAAGTTGGGCAGGAAGATTTCGTTTCTTGATTTGTTCCTTTATCCCACAAAATTACAACATTTATACTCGTTTTTACCTTTTTTTAAGGAAATCGACTCTTCTATGCTTTACATTTTTTTTGGATTTGGTAACATTAACACGAAGAGAGGGATAGATATGTTTTATAGAAAAACAAAAGAAGAAGTCTTACAAGAATTGCGCAGTGACGCAAGTGGTTTGACGCATGCGGAAGCAAGTGCACGTCTTCAACAAGAGGGGCGTAATGAACTTGTGGCAGCGAAAAATGATTCTGCGTTTGTTATCTTTTTGAAGCAATTTCAAGATTTGCTCGTGCTTATTTTAATTGCGGCAGCAATCATCAGTTTTATATCGGGGGAAACGAGCTCTACGCTGGTGATTCTTGTGGTCATCACGTTGAATGCCATTTTGGGAACCGTACAAACGCTACAAGCCCAAAAAACGCTCGATAGCTTAAAACAGTTGTCTGCCCCTAAAACCAAAGTCATACGGGAAGGACACCGTGTTGAAGTTGATGTCCGTGACATTTGTGTGGGAGACTTACTGGTACTAGAAGCAGGGGACATTGTCGCTGCTGATGGGCGCATTATCGAAAGCTTTGGTTTGCAAATCAATGAGAGCTCCTTGACGGGTGAACCGTTGGGTGTTGACAAAACGGTAGACGTCATCGAAGAGGAGTGTGTTCTTGCAGAACAAAAAAACATGGTCTTCTCGAGTGGATTGGTGGCCAATGGTCGTGCGGTTGCGGTTGTAACGGCCATCGGAATGGCAACTGAAATCGGAAAGATTGCCACTTTAATGAATCAAACCAAAGAACGCAAGACCCCATTGCAACGCAACTTGGATGACTTTTCTAAAAAGTTGTCGCTGGTCATTATCTTGATTTCCATTGCGGTATTTGGGCTTAACTGGATCAATACCAAGGACGTCCTGGATTCGTTAATGTTTGCGGTGGCTTTGGCTGTCGCAGCCATTCCAGAGGCGTTAAGCTCGATTGTAACCATTGTGTTGGCGCTTGGCACCAAGAAAATGGCAGAACAAAATGCCATCATTAAAAACCTGAACTCGGTAGAAAGTTTGGGAAGTGTATCGATTATTTGTTCGGATAAAACAGGGACATTGACGCAAAACAAAATGAGCGTAACCGATGTCATCGTGACGGGCAATCATTATACGGCAAATGATTTCACTATTCAAAGCGATAATCAAAAGTTGATTATGATGGCTTCCTTTTTGTGTAATGATGCGACCATCAACCATGGCAAGCGCATCGGTGACCCAACAGAATTGGCCTTTTTGGATTTCGCAGATAAAAAAGATATGAGCCATTCCTTGGGAAGACAACACTATTCCCGTCTATCGGAGTTACCATTTGATTCCGATCGCAAATTGATGAGCACGCTCAATGAAATTGAAGGTCACCATTTGATGCTTGTCAAAGGTGCAACGGATGAATTGTTGCAGCGCTGTGACCGCATCTTATGTGATGAAACCATTTGTGAAATCCAAGAGGAAGATCGAATCCAACAACTGGAAGCGGCTTCACTATATTCAAGCGAAGGGAAACGTGTTTTGGGATTTGCCTTCAAAGAACACCGAAATGAACCGCTCAAAATGAGCGACGAGTCCAACTTGGTCTTCATTGGAATGATTGTCATGGAAGACCCTCCACGTGAAGAAAGCAAATTGGCAATCGAGAAATGTGGAATTGCCGGCATTAAACCCATTATGATCACAGGAGACCATAAAACCACAGCAGTAGCCATTGCCCGTTCGATTGGTCTTTATCATGAAGGGGATCAAGTTGTGGATGGTTTGGAACTCAACGCGATGAGCGATGAGGAACTCAAAGCACGCATTCCGTACATTTCGGTATATGCACGCGTTGCACCGGAGCACAAAATCCGGATTGTTGATATGTGGCAAAAACTAGGCCAAATTGTTGCGATGACTGGGGATGGGGTGAATGATGCTCCTGCACTCAAACGCTCCGATATCGGTATTGCAATGGGTATTACCGGTACAGAAGTAAGCAAAGATGCAGCGAGTATGGTATTGACGGATGACAACTTCGCAACGATTGTCAACGCCATCATCACCGGCCGAAACGTCTATGCCAATATCCGTAACTCCATTAGTTATTTGCTCTCAGGAAACTTGTCAGGAATTTTGTGTGTTCTGTTTG
>JBOGAI010000170.1:0-3587 GCA_051655665.1 Erysipelotrichaceae bacterium
CGATTTGGTGGCACGACGTCGTTCCTGGTTGTAGATGTACAACGGATGACGGACACCGCCAATCGCTTGCGATTGGATGTAGATGTCGCGAATCATTTTTTGTTCCGGGTGCACGTAGTGCGCATCCCCAGTTGCCACTACGATTTTGCCAAGTTCTTGGGCCACCTCGATGATGGATTTTAAGATAAGCACCAAACGCTCTTGGGAATCAATGCTGCCACGATCCAGCAAATAACGATAGCTTTCCAAAGGTTGGATTTCAATGTAATCATAGAAGCGCATGGCTTCTTTGAGGGCCGCTTTGGAGCGGGTTTGCGCCAATTCAAAGAGTTCCCCATTGGCACAACTTGATCCAAAGAGCAAATTGCCATTGTCATGCGCTTTTTTTAGTTCTTCACGGATGATGCGTGGTTCGGCTACGATGTTGTTGGCATTTTTGTTGAGATAGCTCAAGTATTGGGTATGACTGATGGTGACCAGTTGAAAGAGTTCTTTCAACCCGGTCGCATTTTTGGCCAAGACCGTAATGTGTTTTTTGAATACCTTGTTGAAGCAGGAGGCATCACTCAGGTTGGCCAAAGAAGGCAAGGTTTGAACGTCTTTGAGTTCATTGGCCAACATTTTCAAGTATACCTTCGCCAAGACATCGGTATCGTAATCGGCACGGTGGGCGACTTCTTCGTCGTAGGTAATGCCATAAATGCGGGCAACGTTGCCCAAACGGTGCGCCTTTTTGTCCTTGTGAATCCAACGGGACAAATCCAAGGTATCGATAACCGGATTGGAAAGCGGGTCTTTGCCCAAACGAATCAAGGTGTCGTTGATAAAGCTCATGTCAAAGCTGGCATTGTGGGCAATGACGATGCGATCGCCAATAAAGTCGACCAAACGTTGCATTGCCTCTTCCACGCTGTAGCCAGTGTCGACGTCTTTTTGGGTAATCCCGGTCAGTTTGGTCGTAAAGGCCGAAATGGGAACGGGTGGCTTGACGTAAAACTGTAGCGTTTTGGTCAACGCGCGATGTTCAATGTGTTGTCCCCCAAACTCGATGATGTGGTCAAACTGTGAAGACAACCCCGTTGTCTCAAGGTCGAGTACGCAGTAGGCCGCATCGTGGAGTTCTTGTTCACGTGGGTTTGTGACGATGTGCAACACCGGATCGACCATGTTCATTTCGACCCCATAAATGACCTTGAACGGCTTTTCACGGCCTTTGTTGATTTTCGCCACCGCCCCTTGGGCTTTTGGAAAGGATTGAACGACCATATGATCGGTAATCGCAATCGCATCCATCCCCCAGCTTGCGGCTTGGCTGATGTACTCGCCCACATCAGAGACCCCATCCATCTCGGAGAGTTTGGTATGGGTATGCAGTTCCACCCGTTTTACGGGTGCATTGTCACTTCGTTGGGGTTTGTTGACTTTTTCCATGGCATCGGGCAAGAACACCAACTCGCGCGAGAAGGTATCGTACTCTACGCGTCCATAGGCTTTGACGTAGTCGCCCTTTCCAATTTCATTGAGCATTTCTTTGGTTAAGCCATGGCGTTCAAAGCGTTTGATCAAGATGGCATCGTTGGCATCCTTCACATACAGCATTTGAATTTCTTTGCCGGTTTTCAGCGTTCGCGCATCCTTTTCAAAGATTTCTCCTTCAATGACAATCCCATGACACTCCTCCGTGATTTCACTTATGGAAAAAGGAATGAACTGGTCCAAGGCCTGTGCTTTTTTCGGTTTGAATTTGCGATAGTCTTGGGTATTGGCCGCCACCGGTGCTGGTGGAGGCGTGCTTTTCTTGACTAGGGTTACTTCTGCACTCGTAGTGGCAACTTGTTTTTGAACCTCAATGTTCACGTTGATGCCATAGTGTGACAAGGCTTGCGTCAGTCCCAAGACTTGAATTTGAGCTTGTTGGACATGCGCCTCGCTGCCAAATTTATAGCGCAGCGTGTTGCCTTCGACCAAAGGCAACACCTGATCAAACACCTTGTAGTGTGCATGTTGGGTGGCCAAATGCTTGAGATAGCCAGAAAGTTCATAAAAAGGATAATTGCGGTTTTGAATGTGCATGCAAAGTTCCACGCTGGTTTGGGTATACAAACGCAATGCATGAAGGAATTGCTCGTACAAAGGCAAAGGCAAAAGATTGACCACTTCCATGGTCAATTCCAAGCGTTTTTCTTGTTCTTTGTAAACGGGTTTTTCATAGGTCGCACCCGCAAAAGGGTCGCGTTGTGCACTGTCCCACTGTAATTTATCCAAGATGAATTGCAAATTGTATTCCATATACGCTCTCCTTCAAAAATAAAAAAGGTTTTTGCACCTTTTTTACAACCCGACCGCAATACTGGTCAAGTATAAGATAATGATTAGGGCGGACATCAAACGCACCATCCAACGTTTTTCACGTGTTTGGATGAGTCCAATGGCCACAATACTCGCCAATGCCCCAAAAAAGGCAAGGGTTGTCGCTTGTGCATCTTGCACGAAGATGTTGCCGTTGCGATGCAACAAATCCGCAAACGCAAAGATGGCAAAGTTAAAAATATTGGATCCAACAATGTTCCCGATGGCTGCATTGTAGTTTTTCATTTTCACCAGTGAAATACAGCTGGAAAACTCAGGCAAGCTCGTCGCAATCCCTAAAAACAGGGCTCCGGCAACCGTCGCACCCAAGTTGAGCTCTTTGGCGATTTGGTCGGTTACATTGGTTAGCACGATTGATACGATGACCAAGCCAAGTGCATACAGTCCAAATCGAACGGCCACTTGCTTGATGGTCAAGTTGGAGTTGGATTCTTCCTCATTGGTTGCACTTTGGTCCACGCTCATAAAACGAATCGAAATGGCGTACAACACCACAATGCCAATCGAGACGATGTTGATGTTGAAACCGAATAGATTGAGAGAAAGTTTGGGAATGAGCAATGCCCCAAACACCAACACATACATGAAGATGCCATACAACAAGTTGTTGCCATGACTTTTTGAAATTTTCGCAGTCTGAAATTGTTTCGCAGTCAAGAAGGTCAAAAAGCCCAAAATAAACAAGTTGAAGATGTTGCTTCCCAAAATGTTTCCTTGTACCAAGTTGGGTTGGTTGAGTCGCAAGACCGCAGTCAGCGAGGTAAACAATTCTGGCAAGGAGGTGACCGCAGCAAGGATAACCCCACCGATCAACGCACCAGACAGGTTGGTTTTCTTGTCAATTTCGTCCACATAGAAAGACAAACGGAAAGACAAAAAGACCACAAGGGCTGCAAGGGCAGCATATTGTACGTAAATCATAAACGTCCTTTCAGGCGAACTTATTTCACCATTTTATCAAATGCATCTTTGGCAGCCATTTGCTCTGCCTTTTTCTTTGACGTTCCAACGCCTCTACCTAGGACGATGTCGTCCAACAAGACGACCATTTCAAAGGTCGGTTTGTTGGAAGGTCCTGAGACTTTGACGTTTTCATAACGGATTGTTTTGCGAGAATCCGCTTGAATGTATTCTTGCAAACGGGTTTTGTAATCGATGAGTTTGTCGTGTTTTGGCGCTGCAATGTGCGGGGTAATGACCCGCTCCAACAACTTGGA
>JBOGAI010000171.1:0-6147 GCA_051655665.1 Erysipelotrichaceae bacterium
TACAACGTCCAGAGTAGGAAATGCACATTCCTCCATGCAAGAACACCTCCAATGGCAAGGGGGTGTGTTTCGCGGTGGCTTCAATGTCTTCCATGGTGCATTCACGCCCCAACACCACGCGATCCGCTCCATATTGTTCCCAAAATTTCACCACGCTTGAGTTGGTGGAAGAGTGTTGGGTGGAGATGTGAATCTCCACGTTCTTCGTATATTTTTTCGCCGTGGTCGCGATGGTCGGACTTGCGCAAATAAAGGCATGTACCCCCGCAGCTTCCAAGGCTTGCACGTATTCTTTTAATCCTTCTAGGTCGCGTTCGTGTGGCAAAATGTTCAAGGTGA
This sequence comes from Erysipelotrichaceae bacterium, assembly GCA_051655665.1. Classification (GTDB taxonomy): domain Bacteria; phylum Bacillota_I; class Bacilli_A; order Erysipelotrichales; family Erysipelotrichaceae; genus JBOFMT01. The sequence goes on from JBOGAI010000171.1 coordinate 340, forward strand.
CGTGCACTTTGGCCCCATATTCATTGGCAAAGGCGACGCCTTGGGCAATTTGTTCCACATCAAAGTTGGATGCGCGTGCCCGTAAGGAAAATTGTTTTCCTCCGATAAACACCGCATCGGCTCCGTACATAATGGCAATTTTCAACCGTTCCAAATCGCCAGCGGGCGCTAATAATTCTATTTTTTCCATCTTCTTCACCTACTTCGTTGTGGCGGTTTCTTTGTACATAAACCCATCTGTGTATGCGTGGTGTGGATAACGTTCCACGAAACGTTCAAACATGACTTGTCCATCGACTTCCTTGTTGATGACTTGATGGTACGCATCGATTGTCTCGAGCTGTTCTTCCAAGGTCATAAACTGGTTTTCAATGCGCACATGGTCGACGCCACTTGCCAGCAATCCATTGATTTCTTTGAAGCTTGCAAGGGAGAATCCGGTAAACACATGGGTGCCAAACTCATCTTCGATGATGGGCATGCGTTCGTCTCTGTTTTCTTCCATCAGCGTCAAGTCAGAATAGTGCTCTAGATGCAATTCATGATTCAAAAACGCATCGTAATTGGTCAACAGCGGCCGTTTGGAGTGCATCATGTTTAACCGTCCGTGAATGATGACTTCTACGCGACCTGGATTTTTTTGCGCAATTTGTTGCATCGAGTCGTAGGTAATCTCCTTCGACAAGGTCACCAACTGAAAACCAGCATCCAAATAAAAGGAAACATCTTGGCTGTTGGTGATGAGCGTATCGGGATTATAGATGAGCTTTTCACTCATATTCAGCAAGCTTGCTTCATATGCCAAGCCCAAGTCTCCAAAGTAAATGCCATCCAGTGGTACGTTTTGCAACGCAGCCAGTGTACTGCGCAAGTCATCCAACTCGTCTTCGACATAAATTTTGTTCATCAGCAAATACGCTTGCAGTCCTGCTTCATGAATGGTCTTGACCAAAGCCGGGATTGAGGCGAGCGCAAACGCTTTTCCCCCACGCACGCCATGGTGCGCCAAGGAAACAATGACACCAGTGACCTGGTGTTGTTTGTAGTGGGTAAGATGGGATTCATCTTGTAAATTGAGTAGTAGGTGCATCGTTTTGACCTCCTTCATAAACCATCGTTTATTATACATCATTCCCCCATTTTTGCATAGCTTGCTACCCTATTCCCCTGGTTTTTCCAGCGAAAGGGAATCATGATGCATCCCATAATCAAAATATGTAATTTTATGGAACAAACCACTGGCATTTTTGATTCGTTGGTGGTACTGTATTAATACAAACAGTACAGAAAGGAGATTCTTATGATTGCCTTGAATAACCAAACGGGAAAACCCATTTACGAACAAATCGTCGATCAAATCATGCACTACATCGCCTTGGGCATCTACCAACAAGACGAACCCTTGCCAAGTGTGCGCAACATGGCCACCATGCTGTCCATCAATCCCAATACCGTTCAAAAAGCCTATCAGGAACTTGAACATCGGGGTACAATTTATGCCATTACCAAAAAAGGCTATTTTGTGTCCAACCCCGAAGCATCCAAAGCGCAACTCAACCTTGCCACTGTAAACGACTTGAAAGGGGCATTGCAGCGCTGCAGCGACCTTGCAATACCCAAAGCAACCATTGAACAACTGGTAAAAGACTACCAACCAAAGGGGGAATAACGATGAAACTAGAGCACATCTCAAAACATTTTGGGACCCAATCGGTCTTGCAGGACATCTGTGCTACGTTTGAAACCGGCCACATTTATGGACTGGTGGGGGAAAATGGAGCGGGAAAATCCACCTTGCTGCGCATTATGAGCGGGGTCTTGCAAAGCGATGGGGGCCGCGTGGAAATCGATGCGAAAGCCATTGATACCCACGAAACAATCAAAGACCAATTGATTTTTGTCAGTGACGATCCTTACTTTTTCCCAGGGACCACCATCAAGGAACTAAAACACTTCTATGCCCGCTTTTACGACCACTTTTCTCAAGAAACGTATCAGGAAATGCTGGCCTTGTTTAAACTTGACGAAAACAAAAAAGTACACCGTTTTTCCAAAGGGATGAAACGTCAAGTCGCCTTGTTGTTTGCCTTGTCCTTACAAACCAAATACATCTTTTTAGACGAAGCGTTCGATGGTTTGGACCCTAAAGTGCGCCTGCTTTTGAAACAGCGCTTGGTCAAACGCATCTTCGAACAAGATGTTTGCCTGCTGATCTCCTCGCACAACCTACGCGAACTCGAAGACATTGCCGACACGATCTTGATTTTGCAAGGGGGTCATCTGCGCGTCAGTCAAAGCGATACGCAAAACGATTTGCATAAATTCCAAGTCGTCTTCCAAGAGGCAAACGATCTTGCGCGTTTGCAAGGGCTCACCATAGTGAAGACCCTTAACATTGGAAAAGTGCATACCCTTTACATCAAAGGGGACCAAGACGCCATTTTGCAAGCCTTGCAAAGCCTACAACCCTTGATGTGCGAAGCCTTGCCGTTGAGCATGGAAGAGCGCATTGTATCCGAAATGGAGGAAGCATAATATGTTCAATCCTAAATATTTGCATTTTTTGGTTCGTAAGAACTGGCAGCTGTTTGGCTTATTGTTTATCATCTTCTTTGCGTCCACGACGCTGATCATGTTGAACCTAGAAGGGGTCGTGGAGGGCTATGAACTGCAAAATGCGCTTGGCTTTTCTTCGCTCATCTTGGCCATCAGCGGCATCGCGATTCCAACCGCAATGTACAAATATTTGTACTCGCGCAAAGAACTCGACTTCTATTATGCCTTGCCCATCCCGAAAAAAGACATTTTTGTAACCAGCATGCTGTTTACTTGGATGGTGGTGTTGGTGCCGTTTATGCTCAACATTTCCGCCTCCTTGCTCATCTTGCAATCCAAAGGATTTGAGGCACTGCTTCCCTTTTTGTGGAGCGCACTCTCCTTGTTGTTTGCGTTTATCATCTTAACCAGTATTGCGTCTTTCTTCATTGTGAAAAACCACAACTTGCTTGATGCCATCATCACCACCTTACTGTGGTTGGTGTTGCCACTCGTCTTGTATTTGTTGTGGCAAACCTTTTTGAGCACTAGTGTGGTCGGCTATGGTTTTTCCGATGCAAGCTTGATGGAAAAACTGACCCCTTTCTATTTGTTTGTGGGTGCCGTCCAAAATCCAGAATATTATGAAGCCATTAGTGGAATCACTTGGATGTGGTGGGCGGTGGTGGCCGTTGGATTTTTCTTTACTACCTACCGCATTTTCGCGAAATTGAAAGTGGAAGATGCACAAGAAATCAACACTTCGATTTTCTTCTATCCGACGCTCACCGTTTCGATTACCTTTATGGGATTGCTTTCGTTCATGGGTTCTCTCATTGTCAAGCAAGCCTCCTTTTTGGAGTCCATCATCCCATTGACCTTAATTTTGATTTTGTTCTTGGTGGCCAATTTCATTGCCAAGCGCTCGCTTGCCAATTTTGTGCGTTCGCTATTGGTGTATGCACTATTGGTAGGCCTGTCAGTGGCCGTCGCCTTTACCACCATTGAAACCAAAGGATTTGGATTTAGCCAACGTGTGCCCCAACGAGAGGACGTTGCCAGTGTTCGCGTAGAAAATTCCTTGTTCCCCATTGCGTATCCAGGTCTGCAATTTACCTCCGATACGTATGAGTTCAAAGATCCAAGTGTCATCGACGCCTTGTTAAACGCCCATCAAACCATTGTCGACACTTACGCCGAGTACGACTTTGATTGGATGAAAATGAATGAAGCCCACTTCCAACTTGACTATGGCAATACGGCTTCCTTTGTCTATACCTTGAATAACGGCTTTGAGATGCGTCGAAACTTTAGAGTCAGCAATGCCTTCTTCGCCTATGAACACTACGCTACGCTGTACAATGCCCCTGTAGTAAACGAACAACTATTCGAATACTTGTATAACGAAGACTACACTGTGGCTACCTTTAATGGCATTGAAACCCCAACCGGCTATTACGAAAGCCAAACCCTTTCCAAAGAAGCCTTATTCAAAGCACTTCGCAGCGACATGCGCACGTTGCGCTTTGATTCCGCATACACACAAAAAGCACGCTACATCGGCAGCATCAACGTGGTGTTTGAAAGTCCAACCGCATCTACGTACACGATCAACGATCGCTACGCCAGCTATCCGCTTTTTGACTTCATGGAAGACACGCTGGCCGTGTTGCAAGACGCCAACGTAACATGGGAGCAAGACCTCATCCCTACCAAAATGGACATCGCCTTGCCTCAAGACAACCAAGGCAAACTATCCAACATCTTTGCCTACTTCAACAATCAAGATTTCTATGAAAAAGTTTTGTATGAAGAACCAGGCAAACCAGTCGATCCAAGTCTTGGCCCTACCCGTTACACCTTCACTTCCCTTCCCAAAGAAGCCATGGAACAAGTTCTTCCTTATCTGTACCATTTTGTTGCCGACCCAAGCGAAGACATTGCCGTGGTCCGCGTGGTGTTTGAAAATGGCATCATCATGAGCTATGGGGTTTACCCAGAAGATTTGCCAACCATCATGGCACTGCTTGACTAATCTATCCCACATGAAGCATAGGCTTGCCTATGCTTTTTTTTATTTTATGGTATAGTGAAGAAAAAGGGGGTCTTATTATGATCATCGGACTAGTGAAAGAACGTAAAACCAAAGAATATCGGGTTGCCCTTGGCAGCCAAGAAGTCGCGATGCTTGTTCAAAATGGACACCGCGTCTACGTCGAACAAGATGCGGGGGTAGCTGCGGGGTTTTCCAATGCGGACTATGAAGCCGCAGGGGCAACGCTTTGCTCCACGTCGCAAGCATGGGCAAGTGAATTGGTGGTAAAAGTCAAAGAGCCACTGCCAAGCGAGTACGGTTTTTTGCGCAAAGACTTGCGTTTGTTTACCTATTTGCATCTTGCAGCCGACAAAGCCTTGCTGGATGTCTTGCTTGCCAACCACGTCACGGCCTTCGCCTATGAAACCTTGCAAGTGCAAGGACGTTTGCCTTTGCTGGCCCCAATGAGTGAGATTGCGGGGAAAGTAGCGCTGTTTTATGCCATGATGGGCCAGCGCGCCCAAAACGAGGGCCAAGGTGTCTTGCTAATGCCCATTCGCGGGGTTGTCGCACCCAAAGTATTGGTCATTGGGGGTGGCAATGCTGGACAAAGCGCGATTGCTTCAGCCCTCGCACTTGGCAATGAGGTCAGCCTTTACGAGAAAAACAAGGATCGCCTTCCTTTTTTGCGCGAAACCTTTCCAGAGCTGATATTACTCGACGACGAAGCAAGCGTGCGACACGCCTTCTCAAGTGCAAACGTGGTCATCGTGGCCACCTTGCATACCGGAGCGAAGGCTGAAAAACTACTCGACGAAGCCTTGTTGAAAAAGATGCCAAAAGGGTCCATCATCATCGACATATCAATTGACCAAGGAGGCAGCATTGAGGGCAACGAGATCATCACGACCCACGAAGCTCCCTTTGTAACGTTGCACGGGGTCAACGTTTGTACGATTGCCAACTTGCCAGGCATGTATCCGCACACCTCTTCCCGGGCCTTGCATCAAGCCACCTTCCCTTACGTCATGCAATTGGCTACTACCCCTTTGCACGAGGTTTTGCACGATGCCATCCTGCGCACTAGCCTGCAAACCCACAACGGTCTTCTTTTCAACAAGCCCGTTGCGCAAAGTTTCAACTATCCTTATGTTGACTAAAAAAAACGTCCCGACGGACGTTTTTTTTGATTCTATTAGTTGCCTGCAATCGCGTTTTTCACAGTCGCTTCAATTCCT
>JBOGAI010000172.1:0-2497 GCA_051655665.1 Erysipelotrichaceae bacterium
CACGTTTGGAAAAAATGCCAACGACCCGCTTGAGTATGATGTGTTAATTGTGGATGAGTTCTCGATGGTCGATCCTGTTTTGTTTCACCATTTGTTGTTGGCAAGTCGTAATGTCAAAAAGATGATCTTGATTGGTGATGACAACCAGTTGCCTTCCATACGTGCAGGAATGGTACTCAACGATTTGATTCGCTCCCAGTGCTTCGCAACGGTTTTGCTGCGCAAAATTTTCCGTCAAAGTGAGGGGAGTGGCATCATCACCCTAGCGCATCAAATCAAATTTAACGAACAATTGACCTTTAGCAAGGGGAGTGATGTACTGTTTGTACCCTGCCGCACAAATCAAATCACCAATTTCACACTCCAACTCGTCGAATCGGCACTGGAAAAAGGGTATGGTCTGCAAGACATTCAAATCCTAGCACCGATGTACAAAGGGCAAGCCGGCATTGATGCGCTGAATCGCGCCATCCAAGAACGATTCAACCCTTTTGTTTCGCATTCGCAAGAGTTTGTGTTTGGACAACGTGTTTTTCGGGTCAACGACAAGGTGATTCAACTCAAAAACCAGGCAACGGATGACATCTACAACGGTGATATTGGAATCATTACCCAAGTTCATTGGATACATGACCATCACCCTGAAAATTCCCTGGTTGTCGATTTTGATGGCAATGAGATCGAATATCGTCAAGATGAACTCATCAAATTACGTCTTGCCTATGCCATTTCCATTCACAAGTCGCAAGGGTCGGAATACCCCATTGTGCTTTTACCCATTAGTGCGGAGCACATTTCCATGCTTCAAAAAAAGCTGTTGTATACGGGAATTACCCGTGCCAAGAAGTCTTTGATTTTGCTTGGAGACCGGGATTTGTTCCTTCAGGGAATTCAAGCAGGGGAACGCCATCCTCGCGCATCGCGGTTGGTTGAAAAAATCCATGAAAGATTCGAACTTTCGCATTAATGCAACTTTATTTCCCCTTTTGTTTATGGTATAATACCTTCGATATGAAGCAATGAAAAAGAGGAGTAAATTGGGGCAATGTTGTAGAGAACAGGCGGTTGGTGCAAGCCTGACGTTAAACCAATTGAAGCTGCTTTGGAGTTTCAACGTATAACCTGCGGTATAAAGGTATTGAGTGTTTGCATTTTTGCAAGAATCAGGATGGTACCGCGTTTATAACGTTCCTGTTACAGGGGCGTTTTTTTATTTATCAGGAGGAAACTAATGAGAGCATTAACCGGAAATCAAGTCAGACAGTTGTTTCTAGACTACTTTGCAAGCAAAGGGCACATGGTAGAACCAGGTGCACCGCTTGTGCCAAATAACGATCCTACCTTGTTGTGGATCAACTCAGGGGTGGCAGCGCTGAAAAAATATTTTGATGGGTCGGAAAAACCGGCTTCCCCACGCATTACCAATGCCCAAAAATCCATTCGTACTAACGACATCGAAAACGTTGGGAAAACGGCTCGTCACCACACGTTTTTCGAAATGTTAGGAAACTTTTCGATCGGGGACTACTTTAAAGAAGAAGCCATCGGATTTGCATGGGAGTTCTTGACCAGCCCGGATTATGTCGGAATGGAAAAAGAAAAAATGTACATTACCATTCACCCAAGCGATGAACAAGCTTACCATATTTGGACACAAGTCATCGGGGTCGATCCAAGCCGTATTCTAAAAACCGACTACAACTACTGGCAAATCGGAGAAGGCCCTTCAGGACCCAACACGGAAATCTTTTACGACCGTGGCACGGCTTACGATCCAGAAGGTTTGGGCGAAAAATTGTTCTTTGAAGAACTGGATAACGATCGATACATTGAAGTGTGGAATGTCGTGTTCTCACAGTACGATGCCAAAGAAGGCGTAGACCGCAAAGATTTCAAGGAACTTCCACAAAAAAACATTGATACGGGGATGGGATTGGAGCGTTTGGTTTCCATCATTCAAAATGGAGAAACCAATTTTGATACTGACTTGTTCTTGCCAATCATTCACGCAACAGAAGCGCTGTCATCCATGAAGTATGAGGGCGACAATAAAATGGCATACCGCGTCATCGCCGACCACATCCGTACTTGCACCTTTGCACTTGCAGATGGAGCATTGTTCTCCAATGAGGGTCGTGGCTATGTCTTACGCCGCTTGTTGCGTCGTGCGGTTCGTTTCGGCAAGAAACTGCGAATCGAAAATGCCTTCATGTACAACTTGGTACCTGTGGTGTATGAGTGCATGAAAGACTATTATCCATATTTAGAAGAGAAAATTGAATACATCCAAAAATTGATCAAAATCGAGGAAGAGCGTTTCCACACCACGCTTGTGGATGGCGAAAAATTATTGCTTGAAGAAATCAGCAAATGCGAAGGCACTCAATTGGATGGGGCAACGGCATTCCGTTTGTATGATACTTATGGATTCCCCTTTGAATTAACACTGGAAATTGCTGAAGAGCAAGGATACAGCGTTGACAAAGCAGGCTTCGAA
>JBOGAI010000173.1:0-16711 GCA_051655665.1 Erysipelotrichaceae bacterium
CAGCAGGGGGTGCGACCCAAGCGATGATAGCGGCCTTAGTGCCGTTGTTGGAACCAGGGGACGTACTCATGGATGGGGGCAATGCACATTATTTGGATACCCAACAGCGCTTTGAAACCATAAGCGCGCACGGCATTCACTTTTTGGGTGTGGGCATCAGTGGCGGCGAAAGTGGAGCGCGCAGTGGTCCAGCGATGATGGTAGGGGGAACAAAGGAAGCCTATGACCTGGTCAAACCTTTGCTCGAACAAGTGGTGGCCCACGTGGATGGCGAGGCGTGTCTGGCCTACTTTGGACCCAAAGGAGCAGGCCATTACGTCAAAATGATGCACAATGGCATCGAGTATGCCATTATGGAGTTGATTGCGGAAGTGTTTAGCGTGGTGGAAGCCACCGGTTCACGCACGGCGACCCAGGCATTTTTCGCTTCCTTAAATCAATCCATACGGGCATCGTATTTGCTCGACATTACGCAGGCCATTTTGGAAAAACAAAGTGATGGCCACTATTGGCTGGATCGCATTGAAAATCGTGTCGAGCAAAAAGGAACGGGAAAATGGGCGTTGGAACACGCTGTGTCAAACGGATTGGATTTTTCCATGCTTGCAGCGGCGCTTCGCGTGCGCAACCAGCGCTCGATGCCACACGTGGAACACTCTTTACCCATCGAAGATGTGGTAATCGAGGTGGAACAGTTGATTGCTACGTACGAAAATGCCTTGTTGCTGATTTTTGACCAGGCATTTGCCTTAATGAAAGCCGGACAAGTTGAATACGGATGGGATTTGGATTTTGTCGAAATGGCCAAGAGCTTTCGTGGTGGCTGCATCATCCAAGGAACGATGATGCAAACCATCGTGGACCAATATATGGACCAAAGCATACCGTTGCTCGCCCAGCCAACGTTGGCGCAACGCTTTCTTGACAACGAGCAGGTGTGGCGTAAAACCATCGTTGCCTTGATGGCGCAACGTCAATACATTCCTTTGCTTGCGGCTTCCTTGACCTACTATGATGGAGTGAGTGCTGCCCACATTGAAAGTCGCATCTTGGCTGCGCAGCGGGATTATTTTGGCGCACACCAAGTTCATTTGGTGGATGGAACAATTCAGCATTTGGATTGGGAGAAACAGGATGCATAAGGGGTTGGCTTTTATCATTTTTGGCGCAACCGGGGATCTGACTTATCGTAAATTGTTGCCCGCCTTGCAGCTGATGGAGGAGAAAGGCCAATTGGGCCCCGACTTCAAGATCATTGCCATCGGACGACGCCCTTATGATAGCGAGCAGTACCGCAATACTTTGCCACAAACCACCTTGCCTCTACGTTTTTTGCAACGTATCGAGTATTTGCACATGGATTTGGAAGATGCGCTTGCCTATGTGGATTTACAAGAGCGCTTGCTCGAGGTTGCACCATTGCAGCGCTGGGTGTTTTATTTGGCGCTTTCACCCGATTTGTTTTTTCAGGTTTGCCAAGGATTTCAGGCCTGCAAGCTTTGCGCACATGAGCACCGTGTCATCATTGAGAAGCCATTTGGAACCGATATCGAAAACGTCAAAGCCATCAATGCGACATTGGAAAACACTTTTGGAGCGGAAAACATTTATCGCATCGACCATTACTTGGGCAAAGAGATGATTCAAAGCATCCTGTCCTTGCGCTTTGGCAACACCTTCTTGCAAACCTTGTGGAATCAAGAAGGTATCGAACGCATTGAAATTGATGCCTTGGAAACACTAGGCGTACAAACCCGTGGGGCCTATTACGACCATCATGGGGCTTTGAAAGACATGATCCAAAACCACTTGTTCCAATTGGTAACCTTGTTGCTCATGGAAGAACCAGCGCGGATGGAAGACATCCATTTGCACCAGGAAGAAGTCTTGACATGGTTTCGCCCGCTTGCAGTGGAGCGCGATTTGGTATTGGGCCAGTATGAGCAGTATCGCAGTGAGGCCAATGTGGCACCTGATTCCAAAACGGAGACCTTTGTGTCGATGCAATTACGCATCGACCATCCCAAATATGCCACTATCCCCATCACGCTGACAACTGGGAAAATGCTGTCGGAAAAGCGGACGGAGTGTCGCATTTACTTCCGTCAAAAACAAAACGGATTGTTTCCGAATGCTCCCCAACCCGTGTTGACAATTATGATTTATCCGGATGAGGGAATCGATTTTGCCTTCAACGTCAAAGAAATCGGGGGCAACGCATTGCACGCGGTTGGTTTGCATTACTGTCAATCATGTGTACTCGAAAACCGTTTGCTCACCCTAGAAGCGTACGAACGCTTGCTTGCGGAAGCCTTTTTGGGAAACAAAACCTTATTTGCCACCTATGGCTTTGTGGAGAAGAGTTGGACGTACATCGAAGCGCTCAAACGACAACTTGGCGTTGTGCCCTTGCATCATTATGGAAGCGGAATGGACATGCTTGCATTCGCGCAAGCCTATTTCGCAAAACAAACAGCGTCCTAAGGACGCTGTTTTAGCGTCGCAGCTGTGCAAATTTCGGAGTCAACATGGGGAATCGTTTGCGCTGTTCTTTCAAAACAAAAAGAGGAAAAGATACTCCTTTTTGACAATTTGTGAAATTATGATAAATTGAACACAAAGGGGGAATTCCATGAAACACTTTAGCGAGGATTGCATTCGATTTCTTCATGAGGATTTGGACAAACCGGCGATCTTTACGTATATTGGGGCGATGGCCACTGAAATGGGGCTGGTGGACTATCCAGAACATGTCGTAGATGGTCTGTGGGATCATGAGTTGGCGATGGAAACCGACTATGGAGCGGGCATTGCCTTTCCATTTTGTGTCAACGATTGGGTGAAAAAAAGTGCGCTTTTTATCATTCGCTTGAGACACCCCATTGCGTGGAGTGAAGTTGTACAAAAAAAGGTGGAAACCTTGGTGGTCTGTCTTGTAAAGGAAAGTGATCACAACAAGGTCGCCCTCTTTGCTTCGATTCAAAAGGAACTTGATGCCGTTGTTTTGCGTAAAGAATTGGGCTCCATTGAGTCCAAAGAGCAATTGGTGGAGTGGGTTCATGTGCATTTGTTGCATCCTGTGATGCCTCCTCATGTTGGGGTGTAGACACCGAATTTTGTGAAAATCGAAAAGTATGTTATTTTGTTTTACATGGATTGCCAGATGTGGTATTCTATCAAAGAGCTAATCGGTTCTCTGTAAAGAGAATCGATTTTTTTTATTGAAAGAAACGAGGGAGAAAACGATGACGAAGTATATTTTTGTGACCGGTGGGGTTGTCAGTGGAATTGGGAAAGGCATTGTAGCGGCTTCTTTGGGACGCTTGTTGAAAGATGCTGGCTATAAAATTTTCATGCAGAAGTTTGATCCCTACCTAAACATCGATCCAGGGACGATGTCACCTTTGCAGCATGGGGAAGTCTTTGTGACCTACGATGGGGCGGAAACGGATTTGGATTTGGGGCATTATGAGCGCTTCATTGATGAAGAATTGGATGTCAATGCCAATATTACGACGGGGAAAGTATATTCCAGTGTCATTGAGGCGGAGCGACGTGGGGCGTATTTGGGTGCGACCGTTCAAGTCATTCCACACATTACCGATGCCATTAAGGCAAAAGTGTATGCGGGTGCCAAACAAAACAACGCAGATATTGTCATTACCGAAATTGGCGGGACGGTCGGTGACATTGAGTCACAACCATTCTTGGAAGCCATTCGTCAAGTGTATCGCGAACAACCACGAGGGGACGTGCTCTTTATTCATACCGTATTGATTCCGAAGATTCCATCTTCGGATGAATACAAGACCAAACCGGCACAACACAGCTACAAGCAGTTGTTGAATGTGGGGATTCGTCCTTCTATTTTGGTTACACGCAGTGAGGGCGAATTGGACAATTCGATGAAAGGCAAGTTGGCCTTGTTTTGCGACGTCGAGGATCGCGCAATCATTGAAAGTCCCAACGTAAGTTTGCTGTATGAGTTACCAATCAAATTCAAAGAACAAAAATTTGATCGTTTGGTCTTAGAATATTTACAACTTCCACAAGTTGAGTCAAATTTGCAAGACTGGTGTGCCATGGTTGAAAAGGCAAAACATCCCAAACACGTTGTACAAATTGCATTGGTTGGCAAGTACATCAGTCTTCACGATGCCTATCTCTCGGTAGTAGAAGCCTTGTATCATGCGGGTTATGATCAAGAAAGCACCGTCAAAATCGATTGGGTCGATGCTGAACATTTAAACGAAGACAACGTGGCAAAACGCTTGAACAAGGCTGATGGAATCTTGGTTCCAGGTGGCTTTGGGGAACGTGGCATTGAAGGCAAAATTTGTGCCATCAAGTATGCACGCGAACATCAAATTCCGTTCTTGGGCATTTGTTTGGGGATGCAGTTGGCGGCCATTGAGTTTGCACGCAATGTCTTGCACCTAAAAGATGCCAACTCGACGGAGTTTAGACCACAGGCTACGCCAATCATCACCTTGATGGATGCGCAACAAAAAGTCGTCAATGTGGGGGGGACGATGCGTTTGGGGAACTATCCATGTGTCTTCCAGGAAGATTCGTTGGCAAGAAGCTTGTATGGGGTGCCACAAATTGCAGAGCGTCATCGCCATCGCTACGAATTCAACAACCAATACCGCCAAGACATGGAAGCGGCGGGTCTGTTGTTTTCCGGTACTTCGCCAAATAATTTGTTGGTAGAGGTCATCGAAGTGAAGGATCATCCTTACTTTATTGCCTCGCAGTTCCATCCAGAATTCAAATCGCGTCCCACCAATCCTCACCCATTATTTAAGGGGTTGATTGCGGCGAGTTTACAAAAGCAAAAGCAGGTTGACTAACCTGCTTTTTTTCATGGATTTACATAAAAAAAGCACCCGAGGGTGCTTACTGCTTCAACGTGCCTTTGTAGCGGCTGATGCCACCAAAGTTTTCTACTTGGGTATAGCCCATCGCACGCAAGGTTGACGCAGCTTGGGCAGAACGCGATCCGCTCAAGCAGTGAACCACGATGCGCTGATCTTTTTGTTTGACGAGCGATTTGATGCGATTCTCCAAAGTGGAAAGGGGAATGTTGACACTTCCCGGGATGTGACCACTTTTGTACTCCACACCTTGGCGTACGTCGAGGAGTACCACTTCCTTGTTTTTCACAAGCATTGCAAGTTCTTCTGAACTCATTTTTTTACGAAAGAAAGAAAACATCGCTCACCTACACCAAGTTGCCATCATAGCGGCCAATGCCACCAAAGTCGTCAACGCTTTGGTATCCTTGGCTTTCCAGCCACATTTTGGCTTGCGCAGAACGGCCTCCGCTTAAACACTGTACGACCAAGCGTTGGCTTCTAGTGTCTGCCACATCCTGAATGCGCACAGGCAATAATGAAAGCGGGATGTTGACACTTCCTGGAATGTGTCCGCTTGCGTATTCATAGGTTTCGCGCACATCGATTAAGATGGCTTCTTTGTTTTTGATTAATGCATCAAGTTCTTCGGTTGATAAACGTTTTTTTGAAAATCCAAACATGGGGTTGTACTCCTTATCCAGCATCTGCTGATTACATTGATAGTATACAAAATCATTATAACCGAAACCGTGATTTAGTCACCAATAAAAGATGTTTTAGGAGGAAAGAAACGAAACTGTGATTTCGTCACGGATGCGTGCCACGCATTGGCATACAATAGGACTACCGATGGAGGAGTTATATGAAAAAAATTATTATTGTGGGTGGAGTAGCCGGTGGCGCAAGTGCTGCGGCAAGGTTGCGTCGACTCAGTGAAGAAGACCAAATCATTTTATTTGAAAAAGACGAATACATTTCCTTTGCGAACTGTGGATTGCCCTATTACCTAGGCGGTGTGATTCAAGATCACGATCGCTTGCTGGTGCAAACCGTAGAGGGCATGAGCAAACGTTTTGCCCTTGACATTCGCAATTTCTCGGAAGTCATCAAGGTTGACCCGCAAGCCAAAACACTGCAAGTCTACGATCACCGTAACCAAACGACCTATGAAGAAGACTTCGACGTGATCATTTTGTCGCCAGGGGCAAAACCGTTGGTCCCTCCTTTTGCGGGATTGCAAGAAGCGACCAATTGGTTCACGCTTCGCAACATTCCCGATACCGATGCCATTTATGCCTTCATGCAAACGCATCAACCCAAACATGCAACCGTTGTGGGAGGTGGATTTATTGGAGTGGAAATGGCGGAAAATCTGCGCGAGAAAGGATTGGAGGTAACCTTGGTGGAAAAGATGCCCCAAGTCTTAGCTCCATTGGATTTTGAGATGGCGCAACTCGTCCATGAAGAATTGCAATTGAGTGGGGTAAAACTGCGGTTGAATGCAGGGGTAGACCACTTTGAACAAGCGGGAAGCCAAGTCGTCCTTGACGATGGCAGCCGGTTTGAAACCGATATGATCATTTTGGCCATCGGGGTGCGCCCCACAACAGACTTGGGGAAAGACACCTTTGCCCTTGGTCCACGTGGGCATTTCTTGGTCAACAATCGTTTGCAACTTTTTACCCCAAACAACGAGGTGCTGGAACATTGTTATGCCATTGGAGATGCCATCGAGGTGGTTGATTTCGTAAATCAAGCGAAAACAGCCATTCCTTTGGCGTGGCCTGCCAACCGCCAAGGGCGTATTGTGGCGGACATCATCAATGGGGATGCAATTACCTATGAAGGAACACTGGGTTCTTCCGTTTTGAAGGTGTTTGATTTGACCATCGCCACAACCGGAAACAATGAACGTACGTTAAAGCAAAAAGGCATTCCCTATGTAGCCCTTCATGCCCATCGAGGCAATCATGCCGGATACTATCCCAATGCGAAAAATATCGCGTTGAAAATCCTGTATCATCCTGATACCAAGCGCATCCTCGGTGCCCAAGGAGTTGGGGGAGAGGGGACGGAGAAACGCATAGACGTCATTGCCACTGCCATCAAATTGCACGCCTCCATTGAATCCCTTTCTTCACTAGAATTGTGCTATGCACCCCCGTTTTCCAGTGCCAAAGATCCGGTCAATATCTTGGGTTACATTGCGGAAAACCTCATTCAAAACCGCTACCGGATGTTCTATGCTCATGAAGTAGACACCTTGGCGCAGAACAAGGCGTTCTTCTTGGACGTGCGTACCCCCATCGAATTTTCAACGGGGCATCTGCCCAACGCCATCAACATCGAAGTCGATGCATTGCGTGAACGCTTGGCAGAATTGCCACAAGAGCGCAACACGCCTATTTATGTCAATTGCCAAGTAGGACAACGCGCGTATCTAGCGATTCAAATCTTGCGTTCCCACGGCTATCAAAACTTGTATAATCTAAGTGGGGGATATACAACCTACCGAGCAAGTCAGTTTGTTAGCGCATAAGCGCGTTGATCTGCCATACAAGAACAAGGCCTTCCTTGTTCTTTTTGATGCAAGGGCTATTGCCCCTTTGAAAGCAAGCCATTGACGTGCTCAATCCAATGGACGTGCAATCGAGTGAAAAAAAGGTTGCAATTTGGTCATTTTTGGGTACAATAGAGATAGGTCCTTTAACATGATCCAGAGAGGTCATCAAGGTAACAACATCTACGACAGTTAGAGGTCCTTTTGCGCGAGCAATTGGACTTTTTTTGTAGGACCTAGAAAGAGGTACCCTATGAATTTACTTTCTATGCAAAACCTAACCAATGCGGAAATCTACGAGCTACTAGAGCGAGCGTCGTTTTTCGCACTCCATCCAGATTGGACCTTACCAAAGCAAAAAGTAATGGCCAATCTTTTTTTTGAACCCAGCACCCGCACGCAATACTCCTTTGAAAAAGCCATGCTGGATTTGGGCATCAAGGTTACCAGCTTCAACGCGAGCAATTCTTCTCTAAACAAAGGAGAAAGCCTGTATGATACGGTGCGTACCTTTGAAGCCTTAGGCTATGATGGTCTAATCATTCGACACCCTGAAAAACACTACTTCAACCAACTGCAAAACATTGCAATTCCCATTATCAATGGGGGAGATGGCAGCGGCAATCATCCAAGCCAATGTTTGTTGGACTTGTATACGATCTACCAAGAATTCAAAACCTTTGAAGGATTGAAGGTGGCCATCATTGGGGACATCAAGCATTCCAGGGTCGCACACTCCAACTATGAAGCGCTCACTCGCTTGGGTGCAACGGTGGTGATGAGTGGTCCTGCCTACTTGCAAGAAGAGGGCTATCCTTTTGAAGCGATCGATGAAGCGGTGGCAAGCGCGGACGTGGTCATGTTGCTGCGCGTGCAACTCGAACGCCACCAAGAAGCCATGGCACTGGATGCGCCACGTTACTTGGAACAGTACGGTTTGAACCAAAAACGCTATGACACGATGAAAGAAAATGCGATTGTGATGCATCCTGCACCCATCAATCGCGGGGTTGAAATTGCCGACCATCTGGTGGAAAGTGCAAAATCGAGAATCTTCCCACAAATGAGCAATGGAGTATTGATTCGAAAGGCCATTTTGGAAAAGGTGATGCAAGATGTGGATTAAAAATGGAAGAGTGTATACCCAAGGACAATGGGTTGCATGTGACATAGAACTGGAAAACGGAAAAATCAAAACATTAGGGACATGCCCGAAAGAGGCACAGTTGGATGCGCAAGGCAAAACCATCTTGCCAGGACTGATCGACATGCATGTTCACTTGCGTGAACCTGGGTTTACCCATAAAGAAACCATCGCGACGGGTACAAAGGCAGCCCTTGCAGGTGGGTTTACCACCATCGCTGCCATGCCAAACGTCAATCCCGTACCGGATAATGTGGAAACGGCGCGTGCGTATCAAGCATTGCTAAAGGAGCATGCGCTGTGCAATGTGATTCCATACGGCGCTCTGACGGTAGGCTTACAAGGGCAAACCTTGAGTGATATGGCAGGGATGCAAAAACTTGGATATCGCCTGTTCACTGACGATGGCAAAGGCATTCAAAACCCAATCGATATGGAACAAGCGATGCAAATCGCCAAACAAATCGACGTCAACATTGTGGCGCATTGTGAGGAAGAAGCCTTGCTTGCACCTCATGCCAGTGTCCATGCCGGTGCAGCCAAACGCTTGGGTTTGGTCCCGATTTGTTCGGAAAGCGAAACCAAGCCCTTCGCACGCGATGTGGAATTGGTCAAACGCTATGGTACTAGCTACCACGTTTGCCATCTTTCTGCCAAAGAAAGCGTCGAGGTACTGCGCGTTGCCAAAGCGAATCACTTGCCGGTGAGTGGCGAAGTGTGCGTACACCACTTGTTGTTAAGTGAAGAGGACGTGGTGGATGCCAATTATAAAATGAATCCCCCACTGCGCAGCCGCGAAGATCAAAAGGCACTGCGCAAAGGCATTGCAGATGGAACGATTGACATGATTGTCAGCGACCATGCCCCGCACACGGAAGTTGAAAAAGCCAAAGGCATGGCAAGCGCACCGTTTGGGATTGTGGGGTTGGAAACCAACTTTCCCCTCGCGTACACCTATTTGGTCAAGACCGGTGAGCTTACGCTCGAACAACTCATTGCCCTAATGAGCACCAATCCGGCGAAACGTTTTGGTTTAACGGGCAAAGGGGACATTGCCGTAGGCATGGATGCCGATTTGGTAATCGTGGACTTAGAAAAGTCCTATCCCATTGATAAACATACATTCTATTCCTTAGGACAAAACACCCCGTTTCACGGTGTGGAAGTCTTTGGAAGTGTCGAAGTTACAATCGTAGCAGGAAAGGTAAGGTATACAAAATGATTCGTTATTTGGTATTAGAAGATGGAAGTTATTTTGAAGGTGAGGCGGTTGGTGCGAACCATTATCGCATCGGAGAGTTGGTATTCAATACCGGAATGAGCGGCTATCAGGAAGTCATCTCCGACCCAAGCTATCATGCGCAAATCGTGACATGCGCATTTCCGTTAACCGGAAATTATGGCGTAAAATTGGCCAGCAACGAATCACTCAAATGTGAGGCGTTCGGGATTGTCATGAGTGAAATGGAATACAGCGTGGAAGGGGATTTTGATGCCTATTTGAAAACACAAAAGGTTGCAGGCATTCAACACATCGATACGCGCATGCTGGTTCGCAAAATTCGCTCGAACGGGGTCATCAAAGCCAGCTTCTGCGATACGTTAGAAGAAGTGGAAGACTTGGTCAAAACCTTGCAAACCACCAAGTGGGTTGATGAGTCGGTAGAACAGGTCAGCAGCAAAAAACCGTACTTGGTGCCCAACCATGGACTCAAAGTGGGGTTGATGGACTTTGGTGCCAAAACCAACATCATCCGTGAACTCAACAAGCTGGGCTGTGAAATCTTGGTCTTGCCTCCTACGACAAGTTATGAAGAAATTTCGTTGCTCGATCTAGATGGTTTGGTCTTGTCCAATGGGCCAGGAGATCCAAAAACGAATCAGCAAGCCATTCAAACGATTGCGCAAATCAAAGACTTGCCGATTATGGGCATTTGCTTGGGACACCAACTCATTGCGTTGGCACATGGGGGAGATACCCAAAAGTTGAAATTTGGCCACCGAGGCATCAACCATCCGGTGCTCAATGTAGTAAGTGGACGCGTGGAAATCACGAGCCAAAACCACGGCTATGCGGTCATCGAATCCAGTATTCAAGACCACTTCGTGGTGACGCATCGTTCCCTCAATGACCAATCCATTGAAGGAATCGCCCACAAAACCTACCCGATTTTCTCGGTGCAATACCATCCGGAGTCCAGCCCTGGACCCCACGATTCCACATACTTGTTTAAACAGTTTATAGATGTAGCGAAAGGATATAAAAATGGCAAAGCGTAACGATATTCATAAAATTTTAGTAATTGGGAGTGGACCGATTGTCATCGGTCAAGGAGCAGAGTTTGACTATGCGGGTACCCAAGCGTGTTTGACACTGCGCAATGAAGGGTATGAGGTGGTCCTGATCAACTCCAATCCTGCAACCATTATGTCGGATACGACCGTGGCAGATAAAGTGTACTTGGAACCCCTAGACCCAGAGTTTGTGAAATCAGTGATCATCAAAGAAAGACCTGATGCCATCTTGGGAAGCTTGGGAGGGCAAACGGCCCTAAACTTGGTGGTAGAGCTTTCCAACCAAGGATGGTTGGAAAAATACAATGTAGAGATCTTAGGGTCTAGCTTGCAAGCCATTGAAGAATCGGAAGACCGTGAGTTGTTCCGTAACTTGATGCAACGCTTGGATCAACCGATTCCCGAATCCACCATCGTAACCACCGTAACCCAAGCGTTGGACTTTGCGCAAACAATTGGCTATCCTTTGATTATTCGCCCGGCGTTCACCCTTGGGGGAAGTGGTGGGGGAATTGCCCACAATGACCACCAACTCAGCCAAATTTGTGGCAACGGATTGAAACTGTCTCCGAAACACCAATGCTTGATCGAACAAAGCATTGCAGGATGGAAAGAAATCGAATACGAAGTCATGCGCGATGCCAATGACAATGCCATCGTAGTATGCAACATGGAAAACATTGACCCAGTGGGCATCCATACAGGGGATTCCATCGTGGTCGCACCGTCCTTGACGATCTCCGACCAAAGCCACCAAATGCTGCGCGATGCTTCCTTAAAAATCATCCGTGCATTGAAAATTGCCGGTGGATGTAATGTGCAATTGGCACTGCATCCAAATGGCGTCGATTATTGTGTCATTGAGGTAAACCCAAGGGTGTCACGCTCCTCCGCCTTGGCATCCAAAGCGACCGGCTATCCGATTGCGAAAATGGCTGCTTTGATTGCGGTGGGCTATCACTTGGATGAAATCGTCAATCCCATTACCAAGTCCACCTATGCCAGCTTTGAACCAACCCTTGACTATATTGTGTGCAAATTCCCGCGCTTTGCTTTTGACAAGTTCTCAAGTGCCAACCGCACGCTTTCCACGCAAATGAAAGCAACCGGTGAGGTCATGGCGATTGCGCGTAACTTTGAGGCAAGCTTGTTGAAAGCGATTTGTTCGCTTGAGCTCAAATGCAACCACATTGAACTTGCAAGCTTGAAAACGATGGATGAAAAAGCGCTGTTTGAAAAACTGCATAAACAAGACGACGAACGCTTGTTTGTGGTGGCCGAACTGATGCGCCGTGGAATCAGCTTGGAACAATTGCACGAGCTGACGAAGATTACCATGTTCTTCTTGCAAAAAATCGCGCACATCATTGCGCTAGAACAAGGCATTGTGTCGGGGACGACTTCCTTGAAACAAGCCAAACGCTATGGGTTCTCCGATGCGTATTTGGCAGGATTGCTCAATGTGAGTGAAGCTGCGTTGCGTCAAACCCGTTTAGACCAAAATGTGGTTCCGGTCTACAAAATGGTAGATACCTGCGGAGGAGAGTTCGAAGCGACGACGCCGTACTACTATTCTTGCTATGAACAAGAAAATGAAGCCATCCCTACAAGCAACAAAAAAGTAATCGTGTTGGGAAGTGGCCCGATTCGCATCGGTCAAGGGATTGAGTTCGACTATGCAAGCGTACGCTGTGTGGAGATGATCAAACAATTGGGATATGAAGCAATTGTCATCAACAACAACCCTGAAACCTTGTCCACGGACTTCTCCATTTCCGACCGTCTCTACTTTGAACCTTTGACGCTTGAATATGTGCTCAATGTTTGTGCACTGGAAAAACCCCTTGGGGTCATCTGCCAATTTGGCGGGCAAACGGCAATCAACTTGGCACATGGCTTAGTGGAAAATGGCATCGCCATCTTGGGCTCGGATTTGCAGGCCATCGATTTGGCGGAAGATCGCAATCTGTTTGAAGCCAAACTGCAAGAATTGGACATTCCACAACCCAAAGGAACGACGGCGAAAACGTTGGACGAAGTGAAAGCAGCTGCGCAAGCATTGCAATTCCCACTCTTGTTGCGTCCAAGCTTTGTCTTGGGGGGACGTGCCATGAAAATTGTGGACAATGAAGAGGATTTGTTGCGTTTTGCACAAGAAATTTTCGACCAAGTAAACAACGAGCCGGTTTTAGTCGATCGCTACTTGTCAGGAAAAGAAGTGGAAGTGGATGCCATCAGTGATGGGAAACACGTCTTCATTCCCGGCATTATGGAACACATCGAAAAAGCGGGGGTACACTCTGGGGACTCCATTTCGGTCTATCCACCGTTTTCTTTGAGCCAAAACGTGATTGACAAAATCATTCGCTACACGCAAAAAATTGGAACAGCGTTCCGCTTTGTCGGACTCTTCAACATTCAATTCATTGTCGATGGCAACGAAGTGTACGTTTTGGAAGTCAATCCACGTGCGTCGCGTTCGGTACCATTTTTGTCCAAGGTAACCAAAGTGGACATTACCGACATCGCAACACGCGTCATCATGGGCGAAGACTTACTGGATTTGGGGTATGCTGGCAAAGTAAACGCCAACTCGTCACAATACTTTGTGAAGGTGCCGGTGTTCTCCTTTGCGAAACTTTCTGAAGTGGATCCAAGTTTGGGACCCGAAATGAAATCCACCGGGGAAGCCATCGGAATGGACAACACCTTGCCAAAAGCCTTGTACAAAGGGATGTTGGCAAGTGGGGTGAAAATTACCCAACACGGTAATGTCTTGTTGACCTTAGCGGACCAAGACAAGGCCGAAGGGTTGAAAGTCGCGAAACGCTTCCACCGTTTGGGCTTTGATTTGTATGCAACCCAAGGGACGGCTGCGTACTTGCGCGAACATGGCATCAAAGTGTTGGAAGCCAAAAAAGTCGGGGAAAACGAGAACGACGATTTGACCCAACTCATTCGTGGAAATGAAGTCAACTACATCATCAATACGATTTCCACCAAAGCCCAAAGCTTCTCGGACGGCTTTGTGATTCGCCGTGCAGCAGTGGAAAACGGAATTCCATGTTTTACCTCTTTGGATACCGCATTGGCGATGGTGTCCTTGATTGAAAGTCAAAGCTTCCACCTTGCAAGCATTGACGAATGGGAGTAAGCATATGAAAATTGAAACGTGTGCCATTCGCTCGCACCAACAGGTGGCCAGCGATACGTATGAATTGGTGTTGGAAAGTGGGTTAGGGTCCCTTTTGACGCCAGGACAATTTGTAAACGTGAAAGTGGAAGGGTTTTATTTACGCCGTCCGTTGTCGGTTGCAGCGTTTGACGATTCCACCATTACCTTGCTGTATCGCGTAGTGGGAGAAGGGACTCAAAAATTGAGTTCCTTGACCACGCGAGACACACTGTCTTTGTTTGGCCCTTTGGGGAAAGGGTTTGAAATGGAAGACGTTGACCATGCGCTGCTTGTAGGGGGAGGAATGGGACTTGCTCCCCTGTATCCTTTGGCGAAAGCATATCGTGCGCTTGGCAAAAAGGTTACAGTAGGCTATGGGTTTCAAAACCAAAGCCAGCAGTATTGGATCGAACGCTTTGCAGCGTTGGGTTGTGAATGCATTGGAGAATTGTTTGAAGAAAGTGGTCGAAATATTCTAGAAGGCTTGCAAGCACGCCATGTTCAAGCCGATGTGGTGTATGGGTGTGGACCGGAAAAAATGTTGGCAGCCTTGCAAAACATGTATGACCATGGTTACATCTCCTTTGAAAGCCGCATGGCGTGTGCCATCGGAGTGTGCAATGGATGCATCTGCCACGATGCCCAAGATCACGCCACGACCTATAAGATTTGCAAAGAAGGACCAGTGTTCCCATTTGGAAAGGTGGCGCTATGAAACAACTAGAAGTAATATTGAACAACCAGCGTCTTCGCAATCCGATTTTGGGGGCGAGCGGTTGTTTTGGATTTGGGAAAGAATTTGATGAATTATACAATTTAGAAAGCCTAGGGGGCTTATCATTGAAAAGTGCGACGCTAGCACCACGAGTGGGCAATCCGATGCCTCGCATTGCCGAGGTAAGAGGGGGCATGCTGAATGCCATCGGGTTGCAAAATCCGGGAGTAGCAGCCATTTTGGCAAACGAACTCGACCATCTACATCATCGTGAGTTGTTTGTCTTGGCCAACATTGCGGGTTCCACCTTGGAAGAATACGTCGCAGTAGCAAGCGCCATGGATCAAGATCCACGCATCAGCGCGTTGGAACTGAACATCTCTTGTCCAAACGTAAAATGTGGGGGCATTCAGTTTGGATCTGACCCGTCAACAGCGGGCTTGGTCGTTTCCGCGGTCAAAGCGGCGACGAAAAAACCGTTGTACGTCAAACTCTCGCCCAATGTGACGGACATTGTGGCAATGGCCAAAGCCGTCGAGCAAGCGGGGGCAGATGGCTTGGTTATGATCAACACGTTAGTGGGGATGCGCATTGATCTCAAAACAAAAAAACCGATTTTGGCGAATACCATAGGGGGCATGAGTGGAGACGCCATCAAACCGGTAGCCATTCGCATGGTGTACCAAGTGTATCCACACGTCAACATTCCCATCATCGGAGTGGGGGGGATTAGCAGTGTGCAAGACGTCATAGAATTTATGTTGGCGGGTGCAAGTGCGGTACAAGTGGGGAGTGCCAACTTCGTCAATCCGATGATCTGCAAAGAGCTGGTAGACGATTTGGCGCGCTATTGTGAACACGAACAAGTCCAATCGATACAAGAATTAATCGGATTGGCTCATCGCTAAGGAACGCTTGCGTTCCTTTTTTTATGGGGAATCATACCTCACAAAATTACTCATTATTACACAATGCAACTCACTTTCAACAAAATGTGGTAACAAAAAAACTTATTTCAACAATAACTCATTTCTTTCAAAAAATGAAACAAAAAAGTGAAATTTTTCATTGATTTTCTACCAGTTTTCTTATTATAATTGGAAAGTCTTAAAAAGAAGGAGGACAAAATATGGATTCAAACACTAAGAAAAAGAAGTTTGATGTGTTGGGAAGAATCGAACGTGTAGGGAACGCGTTGCCTCACCCAGCAATCTTGTTTGCCCTTTTCTGTTTAGCTTTGGTCGTTATTTCACACGTTATGGCTAGCATGGGTGTATCGGTCACTTATGATGGTTTGGTAGATGGATCATTACAAGAGTTAACAGTTGGGGTTCAAAGCTTGTTGAGCCCAGATGGGATCCGCTATATGTTTACGAATGCCGTAAGCAATTTTGGAAACTTTGCTCCACTTGCAATGGTATTGGTTGCGACGATGGGGGTTGGCGTAGCCGAGAAATCAGGAATGATTGATGCATTGCTGACCAAAACCGTTACTTCTACACCTAAAAAATTGGTTACCATCGTGGTGGTTTTTGCAGGGGTTATGTCATCCATTGCTTCGGATGCAGGATATGTTGTACTTATTCCACTAGGTGCTGTCGTATTCCTAAGCTTTGGTCGTCATCCGTTGGCAGGGATTGCAGCAGCGTTTGCTGGGGTATCCGGAGGATTCTCGGCGAACTTATTCCCGGGACCGGTTGATGCCACACTGGCTGGTTTGACGCAAGAAGCAACCAACTTGTCTATGAACGGATTTATGGAAGTTGGGATTGCGGATAACTGGTATTTCTTGATTGCGTCTACTGTCTTGATTACCATCATCGGTACGATTGTTACGGAAAAAATCGTAGAGCCTCGCTTGGGGAAATACAAAGGGAATGCAACCTCTCATATTACGGGAATTGATGCCAATGCGAAACGCGGGTTGCGCTTTGCAGGATTCGCTGCATTGGCGTACTTGGCT
>JBOGAI010000174.1:0-21580 GCA_051655665.1 Erysipelotrichaceae bacterium
ATCACAGATTGCAACGATTTCTTTTGTTTTCGCTACGTTTTCATCGAATGCATAGTGTGAACCGTCAAACATGATGGAAGAGAAACCAGCGTCGATTGCTTTTTTCGCTCCTTCATATGAACCGTGGTCCAAGTGCAATGCTACTGGTACGGTGATGTTTAGTTCTTCAACCATTGCAGAAACCATAGCCGTTACGGTTTTGTAACCAGTCATGTATTTCCCTGCACCTTCTGAAACACCCAAAATTACTGGTGAGTTTGTTTCTTGTGCTGCCAACAAAATAGCTTTCGTCCATTCCAAGTTGTTGATGTTGAATTGTCCGACTGCATATTTGCCATCTCTTGCTTTAATAAGCATGTCTTTTGCTGATACTAATGCCATAATAAAAAATCCTCCTTTGTTTTACATTGCTATTTTACTTTATTTTTAGGGATATTGCAAAATAAATGTCACGAAAAAAGCGGTAGCTCCACTCCCATTTTTCAAACATTTTTCACTTCCCTCTCCCTTTTCCCTCAACAAGGGGAGGAAATACAAAAAGAACCCGTTTTACAAGTGTTTCCACTTCGGGTTCTTTGCTTGAAGCGTCTTTAGTACAATACGATGATGATTGTCTAGTAGTCTTCTTCTTTGGTTTCTTTTTGTTTTTCTTCTTCGTCTTCAAATTCAAATTCTACGGTTTCATCAGTAGAGTCGTCTACGAGAATGGTATCCGTATCGATGAAGACTTCGTTGAATAAGTGACGTTCGCGTAAATCCCAATTGTTTCCACCTAAGTTTACAAAACGTGCATCGACGGATAAATCAGTATAGAAATCGGCAATGAGCTCTTCTTGCATCATTGGGCTCAATTCCTCTGATTCACAAACCATTTGCCACAATTGTGGAAATGCAACTGCTTCCCCCTTAGCTTTCAGCAATTCATACGCTGCATCAATGATTGGTCTTTTTTTCACCCTTGTTCCCTCCTACATTTTTTCGATTGCGTCAACACCAATTAAGTCTAGCGCGTTGCGCAAGGTAATACGGCTTGCTTCCAACAAAGCAACACGTTGGCTCGATAAAGCGACATTTTCCGGATCGTTTACTTTGCAGCTTGCATAGAAACTATGGAAATGCTGCGCTAATTTTTGGATATAGTTACACACCTTATGAGGAGCACGACTTTGTGCCGCATCGGCTACCACTGCCGTAAATTCATTGATATATTTCAGTAGGGCAATTTCTTTTTCATGCGTCAACAATTCATACGACGTTGCTTTCGGCAAGTCTGCTTGACGTAAAATCGAGCAGATACGCGCGTGTGCGTATTGTGCATAATACACCGGATTGTCATTGCTTTGGCGTCTTGCCAATCCCAAATCAAAATCCAAGTGTGTATCTACCGCTCTGGCAACAAAGAAGTAGCGAACCGCATCGACGCCTACTTCTTCGCACAGTTCACGAACGGTAACCGCATTCCCTGTACGTTTGGACATTTTCACTTCTGTGCCGTCTTCTACCAAACGAACCATTTGGATAATGTCGACAGCCAAGGCATCTTTTGGATAGCCCAAGGCTTCCAAAGCAGCCTTCATACGTGGAATATATCCATGATGGTCAGCCCCCCAAAAATTCACCAACTTGGTAAACCCTCGTTCAAATTTATTGATATGATACGCAATATCCGGAACCAAATATGTATAAGATCCATCACTTTTACGTAAAACCCGATTTTTATCGTCTCCAAATGGAGTCGAGTTGAACCAAAGTGCACCTTCTTCTTCGTAAAGGTGGCCCTTGGCTTGCAAGGCTGCAATGGCCTCTACTACTTTGCCCTCATCATGCAAGGTTTGCTCGCTTGACCAAACGTCAAAGTGCACACGGAACAAATCCAAGTCGCGTTGCAGTTTCAGCAACTCTTGGTGTATTCCTTCTTTTTTAAACCATTCAAAGCGTTCTTGCGTATCCACATTCAAGTAGCGATCGCCCACTTCGGCTTTGATGTTTTCCGCGATTTGGATGACATCTTTTCCCCAGTAACCATCTTCTGGCATGGTTGCGTCTTTTCCAAAGGCTTGTTCGTAACGCGCAATCAACGAGAGAGCCAAATTGTTGATTTGGTTCCCGGCATCGTTAACATAAAACTCACGAGTCGCTTGGTACCCAGAGAAGTTCATCAAACGTGTGACGGAATCTCCCCATGCTGCTCCGCGCGCATGCCCCAAGTGCAAATCGCCTGTTGGGTTTGCGGAAACGTATTCCACATTTACTTTTTCGCCTTTTCCACTTTCATTTCTTCCGTAATCATGGTCAAGCTCCAAAATCGTGCCAATGACATTTGCCAATGAGCTTTTAACAATGCGGAAGTTGATGAATCCAGGTCCCGCAATTTGCGCATCTTCCACGTTGGCCGCTTTAAAATCCAATTGATCCAAGAGGGCTTGCGCCACCATTCTTGGGTTTTGTTTTGCTTGTTTTGCTAGACGCATTGCCAAGTTGGTTGCATAATCTCCATGGCTTGCGTCTTTGGGAATCTCAATGACGACATCCCCTTCACTTAAGTCTACATTATAGTTCGCTTTGGCACTGACAATCAGTGCTGCTTTTAGTGCTTGTTCGATTTTATTCACGCTTGTACCTCCTCAATGATGAATTCGATTTGAAAGGAATCTGTTACTTCGTTGTTGCTTAGGACATCATAGTCCACCAAGACGTGCCCTTTATCCAAAAGGTACTCGTGGGTATACAAGTCAACGCTCACAATTCCATAGGGACTTCCGATGGTGTTTTTGGTCGTCTTGTGCGCAACAAAAACCAAATCGGATTTGAGTTCACCTTCTCTTTGGATGCTCAACCCTTGATGAGTGGCCACGACTTTCACCGCAATTTCACTTTCGTGTTCGATGTAATGTAGGCTCATCTGATTGTCATCTTGAACGTATTCACAAATCCCTTCATACAAAACATGAACTTCATTCGTTGTTATGTTTGCTTGTTGAATGGAAACGAATTTTTTCATAATAATCACCTATTTCTTTTGCATTATAGCATAACAAGACGTGTGTGCAAGTGTCTTTTTACACTTTTACGCAAATCTAAAAGCGAATTGCCCTCATCATGGGAATTCGACCGAATTTATGCCATAATTTGCTTTTTTTTACACGTAAAACTCTCCTGTTAATGGGCTGTGCTTGCCCTTTTCCACCTAGGGATAAAAGACTTTGCGATCTTCCTTGATTTTTCCCATCGCGATGGCTTTTACAATCTGAGACACTTCGCTAAGTTCCACGACTTCCCCATTTTCCTGCAAAATCCAAATGTTGTGGGTATCCAGTGATTTATAG
Organism: Erysipelotrichaceae bacterium; assembly: GCA_051655665.1. GTDB lineage: Bacteria > Bacillota_I > Bacilli_A > Erysipelotrichales > Erysipelotrichaceae > JBOFMT01. The sequence goes on from JBOGAI010000174.1 coordinate 3,327, forward strand.
GGTTTGTAGGGGCGTTGGGTCAGTTTGTCTTGCTTGACGTAATAGATTGGATCAAATCCCGCTTGACCAACCGCTTGTTTGAGCTGTTCAAAACGCGCATCGCTTTCAAAGTCTTCATAGCGCAGCAAGCGTCGGTTCAGCAAGCGATCGCTCAAATCCGCCAAAATGGGATCATCCCCTTGTTGCAACAAGGAAAAACCATACATGGCGGCATGTTCATCCAACCGAAAATGGGCTTGAATGTCGGCTTCTTGATCCTCCAAAAATGGATGGAACATCGCCAAGTGTGCCAAACGCTCTGGTTGGTGTTGATACAATTCTTTCATGCGCTGAAAAATCCCTTGCAACAAGGCTTCGTAGTTGCGCGCAATGGGATGATAATACACCTGCCAATACATATGATAGCGGGCCATGATATAGTCTTCCACACTGTGGATGCCACTTTCCTTCAACACCAAACGATCGTCCTTGACACGAATGGTGCGGATGATGCGCTCCAAGTCGAAGTTGCCATAACTAGTACCGGTGAAATAGGCATCCCGCAGCAAGTAGTCCATGCGATCTGCATCCAACTGTCCCGAGATAAGTTGGTTCAAGATGCGGTTGGGGTGGGTATAGTTGATGATGCTGGCAATATCTTGAGGAAGATTCTCCCCGTACTGGCGCAACACTCGATTGATTTCACTCTCGCCCACAATGATGCGTTTGGTATATTCTTCGTGTTTGACTTGCGAGATGGCTTCAAAAGCATGCGAAAACGGACCATGCCCCACGTCATGCAACAACCCCGCCAGCATGACACACATTTTTTCATAATCATCAAGATGATCCGCAAGTCCATTGACTTCATGCAACATGCGGCGCACGATTTCATATACCCCCAAACTATGGGCAAAGCGAGAATGCTCTGCTGTGTGATAGACTTGGTAGATGCCCCCCAACTGGTGAATCCGGCGCAAACGTTGGAATTCTTTGCATGCGATGACGTTCCACACGACTTCCAAATCCACATGGATGTAGCCGTGTACAGGATCGCGCATAACTTTGGTTTCTTGCATTTTGATCATAATGTTCCCCTTTATTTCGCTTGCTGGAAGTGATTCCCTCCAGGCGCAGTTGCGTTGATTGCTGGTTGCTTATAGCATACCACAAGCACGGAATTTGGCGCAAAAAAAACTGGGTGAAATACCCAGTTTATGCTTGTAAACGTGCAATGACGCGTTCTTTGCCCAACAATTCAATGGTGCGAGTCAAATCCGGACCATGCACTTGTGCCGTAATGGCAACGCGCAATCCCATGAACAACGCTTTCCCTTTGATGCCGGTTTCTTTTTGTACCGCTTTGATCATCGCTTTGATGCTTGCTTCGTCCCATGCTTCGCTTGCTTCGATTTGCGTTAAGAAGGCTGCTTTTACTGTCGGTGTGGTTTCCCATTCCAACACTTCAACGGCTTCGTTATCCAAGTGGAACTCTCTTTTAAAGAACAAGTGTGACAATTCCACGATTTCTTTACCAAACGACATTTGGTCGTGGTAAAGTCCGATCAAGGAGTGAACCCACGCTTCTGATTTGTCACTCAAGTCATACGCTTCTGCCAAGAACGGCTTGCAAAGTGTGACCACATCGTCCAATTCCATCTCTTTGATGTAACGGTTGTTGACCCAAATCAATTTGGCTTTGTCAAACATAGAAGGCGATTTCGACAAACGGTTTTCGTCAAAGATTTTCACCAATTCGTCATGATGGAAAATTTCTTCTTCCCCTTCTGGTGACCATCCCAATAAAGCCAAAAAATTGAACATTGCTTCAGGCAAATATCCTTCTTCTTTGTATTGGGATACAAATTGCATGATCGATTCATCACGTTTCGACAACTTTTTGCGTTGCTCGTTGACGATGAGGGTCATATGAGCAAAGGTTGGGGCATCCCATCCCATGAGTTCATAAATCATCAATTGTTTTGGTGTGTTGGACAAATGTTCTTCCCCACGGAAAACATGGGTGATTTCCATCGTATGGTCATCCACTACGACTGCAAAGTTGTACGTCGGAATGCCATTGGATTTGACGATGACCCAGTCCCCGATGTCTTTGGATTCAAAGCGCACGGTTCCACGGATCAAGTCTTGGAATTCGTAGGTTACGTTTTCTGGGACACGCACACGGATCACATACGGTTCGCCCGCTGCTTCCTTGGCTTGAATTTCTTCTGCCGTCAAGTGGGTACACTTGCGGTTGTACATTGGCGCAACCCCTTGTGCTTCTTGACGTTCTTTTTCTTCAGCCAACTCTTCGGCAGTACAGAAACATTTATAAGCATGTCCCTGCTCTAGCAATTGTTGGGTCACTTCACGGTAAATGTCCAACCGTTCCATTTGACGATACGGTGCATATTTTGGATTGGGTTTTACTGGAGACTCATCAGGGATGATGCCCAACCATTCCAAGTTTTCCAATTGGCTGGCTTCTCCGCCGGCAATGTTACGTTCAATGTCGGTATCTTCCAAACGGAATACAAAATCACCACCATAGTGTTTTGCGTACAAATAATTGAACAACGCAGTGCGTGCTCCTCCAATGTGCAAATGTCCTGTTGGACTTGGTGCATATCTAACTCTTACTTTTTTCATTTACTTCACCTTTCTAAGCAATACCACGCAACTCGCTTGGACCCCTTCTTCGCGTCCTACAAAGCCTAGTTTTTCGCCACGGGTAGCCTTAATGTTGATTTGTTCTTCTTGCGCATGCAACAACGTTGCGATGTGTGATCGCATTTTTGGAATGTGTGGTGCCATTTTGGGGCGCTCGATTTGAATCAGCGCATCCAAATTGTTGAGTTCATACCCACGTGCTTCCATCATCGCTACCACCGACTTCACAATGTCACTAGAATTGCGCCCACGGGTGGACTCATCGGTATCGGAGAAGTGTTTTCCCAAATCTCCCAGCGCCAATGCTCCCAAGATGGATTCGGCGATCACATGCAGCAGTGCATCCGCATCGCTGTGGCCATCCAAACCCAACGTGTGTTCGATTTCAATGCCTCCCAAAATGAGTTTGCGGTTGGGAACCAATTGATGAATGTCTATAGATTGTCCAATTCGATACATACGCTCACCTCTTTAATAACCACCCTATTATAGCACTTTTTTTGCTGTTTTGTAGGGTGTAAACCTGCTTTTTTCAAAAGGCTTTTTCTTGGACGGTGGTTCCTGTGTGAAAATAAAAAGTCCTAAGGAGGATCCTTAGGACGAAAGTGACACGGCTACGTCCACAAACGTTTGTTTGTACACATCAAAAAGACCTTGATCGGTGATTTTCAAATGCGGAATGACCGGCAATGCCATAAAGGAAAGCATCATGAAGGGGTTGAATTCTTCATGCCCTATGAGTCTTAAGGCCTTGCGGTGCAAATGGTGCAGTTGATCCAACAAGACTTCCCTTGATTCCAACGACATGATTCCCCCAATGGCCAGTGGCAACAAGGCTTCCACAACGCCGTTGTGCACGACTACATAACCGCCCTTGGCTTCCTTTAACGTTTCAACAGCCAACAGGATGTCGGCATCGTTGGTGCCCAAAGCGATGATGTTGTGGGAGTCGTGAGCCACACTGGTGGCAATGCACCCCGCGTTGATGTGGAAACCAGAAACAAGGGCTTTGCCCACGTTGCCGGTAGCATGGTGGCGTTCGACGACAATCAATTTTGCCACATCGCGTGTGGGATCAAATTGGAAGTGATGGTCAGCATCGATTGTTACGCTTTCCACCTTGTGGGTGGTAATCAAAGAGCCGTACTGGCAGTGCATCACATTGGCAATGCCACTTGGTACGCTGATTTGCAAATCAAGCGCACGAATGGTCTTGAGATTCATCGAGTCCATGACCCTTGGATACGCCTCCAACGAAAGACTCGGTTCTGCTTCCACCATGTTCCCAGCGTTGGCTACCAGGTTTCCTTGGACGAACACTTCTTGCGCCACGATTTCATCCAAGCGCTCAAACAAGAAGAAATCGGCCGCATAGCCTGGCGCAAGCGCCCCGACTTCTTTGAGATTGTAGTGTTGGGCCACATTGTAAGAGGCCATCGTAATGGCTTGAATGGGATCAAGACCCAGGTCGATGGCTTGGTTTACCAAATAATCCAAGCCTCCTTCGCGCATGATGTCATCGGGATGGCGATCATCGGTACAAAAGCAGGCAAAGCGATAGTTTTGATTCGTCAACGCCGGTAAGAGCTGTTTCAAATTTTTGGCGACGGTTCCCTCGCGAATGAAGGTCGTAATCCCGCGTCGCATGCGTTCCACCATTCCTTGTACATCCTCACATTCATGATCATTGCGTATGCCACAGGTTGCATATACATCAAGCCCAGTCGCATCCAAAACAGAACCATGGCCATCAATGGCCTTGCCATGGACGTGGGCATCGTAGAGTTTTTGAAGCATGTCGGCTTCATTCAACACTGCCTCATAGCTCATCACTTCCGCTAAACCTAGCACGTTGGGGTGCTTGTAGTAGGGCTTCAGCATGGCTGCGCTAATGGGTTCATAAGCCGTTTCGTAGGGAGTAGAGGGAATGCACGATGGCAAATTGAGGTAGATGCGCGTCTTTAACGGTTCACAAGCTGCAAGCAAATACTCAAGCCCCTCAAGGCCGCAGGCATTGACCAATTCATGTGGGTCTGCAACCAGTGTTCCAATTCCTTTGGGCAAGACCATCTCGCTGATGAGATGCGGAGCAAGCAACATGGACTCCAAATGCACATGGGGATCCATCAACAGGGGGCTGGCGTAGCGACCGTTGGCATCTATTACCCGTTTCGCCTTTCCTTCTTGAAAGGACACGATTTTGCCATGCTTGATGCCTAAATGCCCCGGCACGATTTCCTGGGTAAACACGTTCACAATCGATACATTGCGAATCAAAACATCAAATTCGATGCGCAGCGCAGCTGCTTCTTTCATCTCGTAGAGTTGTTGAATGGAATGCATGACATCCTCCTTCCCCAAAAGGGTATTGACATGATTATACACTCTTTCCCAAAAGTGTAAAGAAAAGTTTGTCGAAACCACGACAAACTTGACGTTTGCATGAATGGATGATGTCTATTTGGGTTGCATTCTCAGGTTGAACACACAGCGTTTTCCGGGCGTGTGATAACACTGATTGCAGGAAACGCAACGCAACCGTGAAAAATCCCCACTTGCCCACTTATCGATCAAATCAGGTTGTGCCGTTAATGGTCTTGCCATGGAAAAGTACGCGATTCCTGTTTGGTTTAACAAACTCTCCATTACATCATAGTGGCGATTGCCTCCAATCAAAATGACCGGGATGTCGACCAAGTCCGCCAATTTTGCGGCATACTCTTTGAAGTACGATTCTCGCTCCTTTGACAAAACGACTTTGGTACGAGCAGCACCAAGATTATGCTCTACTACTTCTTGCATGGATTCATTCCCACCGCTCACCTCAATGGCATTGATGCCCATTGAGGCCAATGTTTGGGCCACAACCAAACTTTCCTCTTGAGTCAGCCCTCCTTGCTCGGTATAATCGGCCGAGTTGAGTTTGATCAAGATGGGATAGGTAGGTCCCACCGCCTCGCGCATCGCTTGAAACACCTCAAACAAGATACGTCCACGATTTTCAATACAGCCACCATACTCATCCTGCCGTTTATTGTAATGCGGGGATAAAAATTGACTCAACAGATACCCATGACCCGCATGAATCTCCACCCCATCAAACCCAGATGCCTTAACGCGCGCTGCCGCTTTCGCAAAAGCTTGAACGAGGTCTTGAATCTCTTCACGCGTCATTTCTTGCGCCCACGTTTTGGTCACCTCATTTTGAAGAGTGGAAGGACCCCAAATAAGTCGATCCCCGACATTAAATTTGCTCATGAATCCTCCATACACAATTTGCATGACGATGTTAGACCCCAATGCGTGAATTCGATCGGTAAACGCCTTGTATTCCGCAATGAAGGAATCGTCATAGATGCCCAGCATGCCTGGATTGGGTTGCTCGTTTTCCATCACAAAGGCATAACCGGTAATGATTGTACCGACACCTCCTTTGGCCAATTCTTCATAGACTTCGCTCAACGCGGGGGTCATGTGTCCTTTTTCATCCGCCAAATCTTCCCACAGCGCACCACGAATAAAGCGATTTTTCATCACCATTGTACCAATGGTTGTTTGATCCCATAAACTTTTCATACGATATTCTCCTTTGTTTTTTAACTTGTATCATTACTATACCTTGTCGCACAAAGCACGCCTAGTACGCACTTTTTCGTAACCAGTCTTTCCAAGCGTCCAAGGGGTCGATGGACACTTTGAAAGGAAGCGCGTTAGCCCTTATTGATTGACTCTTGTGGTCTTTGGGCTATGATGAAACCATGAAATACAAAGGAGAAGGCTTATGATTCGGTATCTTGGTAAAGAGTATGTGTGCCTACTTGATTTGGCAATGGACGCCATCCGTGGCAAATGGAAAGCAGTTGTGCTGTGCCATTTGTACGATGAACCCAAACGCTTTTTGGAATTGCAACGCATTACCTATGGGGTCTCGCACAAGGTGCTAACCGAAAAGCTATATGAACTAGAAAAGGCCGGTCTTTTGGAAAAGTTGGTGTATGATGAAAATCCACCCAAGGTAGAATACCAACTCACCCCCATGGGCAAAGAACTGGCAAAGGCAATCAAAGAAATTGAACAATGGTCCATCAAATATTTTCAAGACCAGGTGGAACAAAACTAGGCAACGTACGCAATCTAGTACATTGCTTTTTTTATTGCCTGCACAAAAAAAAGTTGGTCGAAAGACCAACTAATCCAATACGATAATTTGTTTTGATTGCAAGCTAGCAGGTACATCGATAACCCGTTGGTTGCGACTTCCCTTAAAGTACAACAGCGGATGATGCTGCTGTTGGCAAAATGGACCATCAATGAGCACATCCACCTGTTGCAACAAGGCTTTCTTGGTTTCATCTTGCAGCAATTGCTCAAAGTGGTAACCGGTATAGGCCCAAATGTTTAGACCCAAACCCTTTACTTCTTTGGCCAGTTTGACCAAAACGTCGGCTTGATCGAAAGGCTCTCCTCCACTTAAGGTCAAGCCTTCTTGCATCGGATTGGCTTTGATTTGCTGCAATAGCTGATGCAATTCCATTTCAAAACCGGCTTGCGGGTCATGGGTGTGCGGATTATGGCATCCGCTGCAGCGATGTGGACAGCCCTGCGTCCACAAAACCACACGCAACCCTTCCCCATCGACCACACTGTCAAATGTCAGTTTGGCCGCCAAGCGTACTTTAGATTCCATGTTTTACACGTTGGGATTCTTCGGCTTGTTTGGCATTGTTGAAACGATCCAAGGTTCCAACCAAATAGCCGGTAATACGACGAATGCGCTCAAAGCGAACCATTCCTTCTTGCTCATTGCGACCGCATTTCGGGCAAGTGTCCCCCACGATCACCCCTGAATAGCCACAAACTGGGTCACGGTCAAGCGGGTGGTTGATGGAACCATACCCGATGCCCGCTTCCTTCATCGCCCGCACGATGGTTTCAAATGCACGCATGTTTTTCGCAGGATCGCCGTCCATCTCGATATAGGAAATGTGTCCGGCATTGGTTAAGTTATGGTAAGGTGCCTCACGTTGGATTTTCTCAAACGCGGAAATGGAATAGTAGACAGGCACATGGAAGGAATTGGTATAGAAATCGCGATCGGTAACGCCTGGAATGCTTCCGAAGCGTTTGCGATCCATACGTGTGAAACGTCCTGATAAGCCTTCTGCTGGTGTCGCAATCAAGGAGAAGTTTAAGCCGTATTGTTCGGCTGCCAAATCCATGCGACGACGCATGTGAGCAATGATTTTGAGTCCAAGTTGTTGTGCTTCTTCACTTTCCCCATGGTGTGCTTGAATGGCGGCAGTCAAACATTCTGCCAGTCCAATAAAGCCGATTGTCAAAGTTCCAGATTTGATGACTTCACGCAAGGAATCATTCCAATCCAAGCCTTCTGCCCCTTTCCATACGCCTTGACCCATTAAAAATGGAAAGTTCTTCACCTTTTTGCTGGCTTGTACTTCAAAGCGTTCCAACAACTGGTCAATGACTGCATCAATGCGCGTATCCAGTGCAGCAAAGAAGCCCGCTTCGTCAAAGGCTCCATTGAGCAGGCTACCGTATTCAAGACCCAAACGAACCAAGTTAATGGAAGTAAAGCTTAGATTCCCACGCCCTTGTACTTCGTTGGCTCCGACGACGTTTCCTACAACACGGGTACGACACCCCATATAGGTTGCTTCGGAATGCACGTTTCCTTTTTGGTAGTATTGTTTGTTGAACGGTGCATCGAGGAACGAAAAGTTTGGAAACAGTCGTTTCGCACTGACACGACAAGCCAATTTAAACAAGTCATAGTTTGGATCTTCTTCGTTAAAGTTGACTCCTTCTTTGACTTTGAAAATCAAAATCGGGAAGATCGGAGTTTCGCCATTTCCTAGGCCGGCTTCCTGTGCCAACAATACATTGCGGGTAACCATACGCCCTTCGCTGGTCGTATCGGTTCCAAAGTTGATGCTGGAAAATGGTACTTGGGCACCGGCACGGGAGTGCATGGTATTCAAGTTGTGGATAAAGCTTTCCATCGCCTGATAGGTTCTTTTTTCACTTTCTTGCAATGCGTGCTCGTACGCAAAAGCCATCATTTTGTCAGCTGTTTGCGCATCAATGCCATAGGTTTTGCACAAGCGTTGTTGCAATGCGCGCATCGCTTCCTCGTCTTGGTCGATTTTGATTGGATAGTGGGCATCGTGGTCTAGAATCAACGCTTTGGCATCGAATGATGGATCCACGGTAAACTGCCCCACTTTGTTTAGGTTGTCGATAAATTGGCGTTTAAAAGTCTTGGCAACCCCTGGTGCCAAGTAGTAGTCAAAGGCCGGTACGCTTTGTCCACCGTGTTGGTCGTTTTGGTTACTTTGGATGGCAATGGCCGCCAACGCTGCATAGCTATATATGTCTTGTGGTTCACGCAAGTGTCCGTGTCCAGTGGAAAAGCCCCCAGTAAAAAGTTGTTCCAAATCGATTTGACAGCACGTCAAGGTTCCCATGTTCATGAAGTCCATATCGTGAATATGGATATCCCCTTCTTCATGCAAACGGGCATGTTTTGGATTCAACAACGTGTGCAAACAAAACTCTTTGGATACGGCAGAACCGTATTGCAACATCGTCCCCATCGCAGTGTTGCCATCAATATTGGCATTTTCACGTTTGATATCCGCCGTGTCAGAGTCAGAGAAGGTAATTTCTTCGATGCTGCGCATCAAACGCGTTTTCATATTGCGCACTTGAGAACGTTGCTCGCGATACACGATATAGGCTTCACTGGTTTTCGCATGACCGTTTTCGATCAAAACCTTTACTACGGCATCTTGAACTTGTTCGACAGAGGGAATTTGATTATGGTACTTCCCACTTAAATAGCCGATGACTTGTTGCGTCAATCCTTCCGCAATGGAATAATCCGCATGCACACCGTCTTTTTCTGCAGCGTGCGATGCCGCCAAATAAATGGCTCTCGTAATTTTTTCTGGTACAAAGGCAATTTCACGCCCATCTCGTTTTACAATTTTTGTCAACATCTATGAATCCTCCCTGTTCCCCTAACAATGCCCTTCTTTGAATCAAAGGAGGGCTACTGTCTTAACATTACATGAAAGTGCCAAGGGCCGCAAGAAAGCATAATTATTTTTTTTTTACAAGCCCAACGACGATGAAAATCACTTACATTTATGAAACCAACTTTTGGTTTTTATAGTCGCGTTTTTCATCATTCTTCGGTATCATTAAGGATAGGAGGATCTTTTTATGAAACCCATCGCCCTTATCGGAACCAGCATCATCGATCAACACATCACTCTTGATTCCCTTGAACCAAACCGTTGCAATAAAGTAGGCATGCGCCTGTCTCACGGTGGTTCGATGCGCAACATTTGTGAACACCTTTGCGATTTACACCAAACCAGCGTATTTGTTTCCATCTTTGGAAACGACGCCTTCGCCCAGGAGATGGTCGACCATCTACGAAGCAAGCTGGCCATTGTCTTTGACAAGCGTGTCGCATTGCCTTCCCCAATGTTTACCACATTATCTACGACCCCACCCATCAAAATGTGTTCGATTTCCCAAGACTTTGTCTTCCAAGAACACGACTTCTTGCCTATGCGTCAACTTGAAATGTGCGATCTTGTCCTTACGGATTTACAAAACCCGCATTTGTTGGAGAAACTCTCCGCCAAACACCAAGTATTTGTCAACGGTTATGTACCAAGTCCTGCACAACTCCCCTATTTGCAAGGGGCCATTTTCAGCATGCGAGACACCACTTTTTCTTTGGAGGAACTCCAACATCAACTTTCCCCATTGCCCCTGGTCGTCATTACGCACCATGATTTGCCGATTCACGTTCTTGAATATGGTGTTTTGAGCACCCATCCGCTTGAACAGGTGTTGCCACAAAACCGCATCGGCAGCGGAGACGCCTTCAGTGCTGCTTTTTTGAAGTTGTATACGCAAGAGCAAGACGTGGAACGCGCCATCCGTTTTGCTGCAAAGTATGCATATGACTTTATCAAGCAAGACGACGAAGTTGCATAAAAAAGCGCTGGCAAGTGCCAGCGTTTTCTTTTTGATTAGAGTTTAATGAATTGTTCGACGTCAACAACGAAGATCGTTGCGCCTCCTACTTGTACTTCAACCGGGAAGGATGCAAAACGTCCGATGTCATAAGATGCACTCGATGGCACAACCTCCGTACGGCGTTTGGAATATTCACCGATGACTTCAACCGCTTGGTCCACTAAATCATCTTCCACCCCAACAATCAAAGTGGTGTTTCCGGCTCTTAAAAATCCACCTGTGGTTGCCAAGCGGGTAACTTGGAAGTTTGCTTTGGTTAAGGCACTGGAAACAGCAGGGCTGTCATCGTTTGACATAATCGCTAAAATTAATTTCATACTGATACCCCTTTCTTTTTGCTATAGGGACATCATACCATTATTTATTCCACAATTCAAACCCAACCGCGCGCTCAAAAAGATATTTCTCTACGAAAAACAATGGGCGTTGAATCAGTTTTTTGATATAATAAAGCAATCTGGAGGTATCTTATGATTGATTCAATTTATTCTTTAATTCCCCCGATTCTTGTCATTGTAATGGTACTGTGGTCTAAAAAAGTCCTCCCTTCCATTTCGTTGGGTATCGTGGCTGCCGCTTTGCTGTTGAACAATTTAAATCCACTTGCCGCGCTTCAAAGCATGATTGACGTGGTCATTTCCATTTTTTATGTCGATGGCGCGTTGAATCTAAGCAATTTGTTTTTGATGGGTTTCTTGTTTTTGCTTGGGATCATAACCAGCTACATTGCTGCGATGGGCGGGACCCGTGCTTTTGCACGTTGGGCACAAACCCACATCAAAAACCGCGTCGGTGCTCAGCTAATCGCCTTTGTACTGGGTGTGGTGATTTTTATCGACGATTACTTCAACGCCCTGACCGTGGGTGAAATCGCACGTCCGTTGACCGATCACTATGGCGTTTCTCGTGAGAAACTGTCCTACATTATCGACTCCACGAGTGCACCCATTTGCGTCATCTCTCCGATTTCAAGTTGGGGAGCGTACATCATTGCTTTGATTTCCACCATTTTCGTCACCTTCAACATCCCTTACAGTGGATTGGTTGGATTCATGAGTTTGATTCCGTTCAACTTTTATGCCATCATCTCCTTGTTGATGGTATTGGCGACCATTTTGCTCAATCTCAACTTCGGACAAATGCGACAATTTGAAGATCAAATGCAAGCCATTGTAGAAGAACAAACGATTGCTTCCAAAGCAAAACCGATGGATTTGCTTTTCCCCATTATCCTATTGATTGCCGTTACCTTAGGCATGATTTTCTTAACCGGTTATCAAAGTGCCCAAAGCTTTAATATCTTGTTGATTTTGGAAAATGCATCTACCAATCTTTCTTTGTTTGTAGGAGCAGCGGTTGCGCTGCTTTACACCTTATTGAATTTCAAAAAAGCGAAGCAAAACTATGCAGCACCCTTCAAACATGGCTTTATGTCCATGATTCCAGCAGTTACGATCTTGGTTTTTGCTTGGACCTTGGTCGATTTGATTGCAGGCATTGGAACCGGAACCTACTTGGCCAATGTATTGGCAGGATGGGACTTTAATCCAGGTTTCTTGCCGGTAATGCTGTTTTTGGTATCGGGTGTGATGGCCCTCTCTACTGGAACGAGTTGGGGAACTTTTGGCTTAATGCTGCCCATTGGCGCTCAGATTGCGATGAGCTTGCACCCACAAGGATTGGTTGTTTCCTTGGCAGCGGTCTTGGCTGGAGCCGTTTTTGGAGATCACTGTTCTCCGATTTCGGATACTACCATTTTATCCGCCACAGGAGCAAAATGTGACTTGATCAATCACGTCACCTCCCAGTTGCCCTATGCCATTTTCTCTGCTAGTTTATCAAGCATCGGATTTGTCGTAGCAGGATTTACCAATAGCATGTGGTTGTCGCTGACGGTGGTATTGGGATGTATGGCCGTAAGTATTATCGCATTGAAAACCGTATTAACCATCGAATCCCGAAAGTCAGCATAATGCTGGCTTTTTTGTTGTACTTTTCGCAATCTATGATAGGCTTGTCTCAAAGAGGTGACACTATGCAAGGACTCATTCATTTGTATTGTGGCGATGGCAAAGGCAAAACGACTGCTGCGTTTGGCTTGGTTGCTCGTCATGCCAGTTATGGCAAAAAAGTTCTGGTAACCCAGTTTCTCAAAGATTTTACCAGCGGTGAGATTGGCTACTTCGAAAAAGACCCGCTGGTTACAATCATCAAGACTCAACGCGTTGTGGGCTTTTTTCCTTTCATGACCACAGAAAAACAACAAGAAACCATCGTAAAGGAGCAAGCGTTGTTTGAAGAGATTACGCACAAAGCGAGCGATTATTCTTTGTTGGTGATGGATGAAATCATCGATGCATGCAACCTGGGCATTTTAGAATATACGAAAGTAGCTGATTTTTTGAAAAATAAACCTGCCCATTTGGAAGTGGTTTGTACCGGACGCAACCCGGATGCAAGCATCATAGCGTTGGCACATTACTACACCGAATTCAAAGCCATCAAACATCCTTTTCAAAATGGCATTGCAGCACGGGCATCCATCGAGTACTAAGCAAAAAACCAGCAGACTTTCTGCTGGTTTTTTTCCCTATAAAATGCCAATCGTTGCGCATCCTTGGGCGAGTATCACTTGCTCACGATGGTTATGTGTGATATTATGGCAAGAAAAGGGGGATTCGTTATGAACGTAATCGAAGAAAAAACATGGTTTGGTGCTTGGCTGGATGTATTCAAGCGCGGTTTGGATTTTAAAGGCACCTCAACAAGAGCCGAATACTGGCATCCCACCCTGCTCAACATTCTCTTTTCAATTGGCCTTTCTTTTGTAATGGTGATCTTGGCTGTGAGTAGTCCCGATTCCTTTCTCTTTGTCTACTTTGCCTTTCTCCTGTTTACCCTGGTGTACATGATTCCCAGCTTGGCTTTGCAAGTGCGCCGCTTGCACGATGTAGGCAAATCCGCTTGGTACTTGCTTTTGAGCTTCATTCCATTTGTCGGACCCTTCATTTTGCTTTACTTCTACATTCAACCAAGCAATCCCAATACAAGCTATCCGCGCGCGCGGGGATAAAAGCAGCCGATTCCCTTTTGTGGATCGGTTTTTTTTGACAAAAAAAAACCATGGTGAAGTGTCCACCATGGGTTTGCTTATACGTTGAAACGGAAGTGCAATACGTCTCCATCTTGTACTTGGTATTCTTTTCCTTCCAAACGCCATTTCCCAGCATCTTTCACAGCTTGTTCGCTGCCGAGCTCATCAATGTCTTTGAAGGCAAAGGTTTCGGCACGGATGAATCCTTTTTGGAAATCCGTATGGATGATGCCCGCACATTCAGGAGCACTCATGCCACGTTTGAATGTCCAAGCGCGTACTTCTTGTACTCCGGCAGTAAAATAGGTGCACAGCTCCAAAATATTGTACGCCGCTTTGATGACGGTATCCAATCCCGACTCTGGAATGCCCAACTCTTGCAAGAACATCGCTTTTTCCTCTTTTTCCAAGGAAGAAAGTTCTTCTTCGATTTTTGCACAAACCGGTACAACCAAGTTGTGTTCGGCAGTCGCAAAGGCTTTGACGGTTTGGAAATATGGATTGCCTTCTGGGTGAGAAATTTCTTCTTCACTCATGTTTGCTACATAAATCATTGGTTTCATCGTCAGCAGATTATAATTTTTCGCAATGGCTTGTTCTTCTTTGTACAAGTCAACGCTGCGTGCAGGATGCCCCTCTTTCAAGGCATTGACAAGCTTGGACAAGACACTTTGTTCAATCATGGCGTCTTTGTCTTTGACTTGTGCTTTGCGTCCGACTTTGTCCAAACGCTTTTCCGCACTCTGCAAATCGGCCAAAATCAACTCCAAGTTGATGATTTCGATGTCACGAATTGGATCGACATGTCCTTCCACGTGTGTAATGTCTTCGCTGTCGAAGCAGCGTACCACATGACAAATGGCATCACACTCACGGATATTGGCAAGAAATTGGTTTCCCAATCCTTCTCCTTTACTCGCCCCTTTTACAAGGCCCGCGATATCGGTGAATTCAAAGGTGGTATAAATGGTTTTCTTTGGAACCAACAACTCACAAAGGCGATCGACCCGAGCATCGGGTACTTCCACCACCCCTACATTGGGTTGAATCGTTGCAAATGGATAGTTTGCAGCTTCCACCTGACTTTTGGTAATGGCGTTAAATAACGTTGATTTCCCAACATTTGGCAAACCAACAATTCCGGCTGTTAATGGCATATACTATTTCTCCTCTACTGTACATAAGTGTAACCATCTTTATTCAAAATGGCAATCGTTATTGTGTCAAATCCCCTTTTTCCACAACGCGCTTTAAGCTTTTTTCAAATTTGCTGCGCGGCAACAGCACGCTGGTGCCACATCCCAAACATTTTATGCGGATGTCTGCACCCATGCGGATGATTTTCCACGTTTTGGCTTTGCGGCAAGGGTGTTCTTTTTTCATCTCAACGATGTCGTTTAAATTATATTCCATCGTGGGTTCTCCTTTGGTACGCTTCTAGTGTATTGGTCAGCAACATCGCAATCGTCATCGGTCCTACCCCTTTGGGAACCGGGGTAATCATGCCACACTTCTCATATACATCCTCAAAATCGATGTCTCCGCATAGTTTGCCTTGTTCATCGCGATTGATGCCGATGTCAATCAATATTGCGCCTTCTTTGATCCATTCTTTTTTGATGTATTTGGCTTTGCCAATCGCCACAAGCAAGATGTCTGCTTGAGCAGTAATGGTTTTGATGTCTTTGGTTTGGCTGTGTACGCACGTTACCGTAGCATCTTGTTCCAAGAGCAATGGGATAAGGGGTTTGCCTACAATATTGGAACGTCCTACAATGACCGCATGCTTGCCTGCCAATTCAATTTGATATGCCTTCAACAAGGCCATCACCCCTTTTGGTGTGCAGGGCTGCAGCCCACTAAGGTGCAACATGGTTTTTCCGATATTGACCGGATGGAATCCATCCACATCTTTTTTCGGTGTGACGGTTTCTAGCACTTTGTTCGTGTTCATGTGTTTGGGAAGGGGCAATTGCACCAAAATCCCATCCACTTCCGCATCCACGTTGAGTCGCTGGATCTCTTCCAACAAAAAAGCTTCTTGGATGTCACCATCATAGCGCAACACCGTGCTGTGCATGCCCACCATAGCACATGCTTTCTCTTTGTTTTTCACATAGGTCATGCTGGCTGCATGATCCCCCACCAACAAGACGACCAGATGTGGAGGGCGTTGCAAGTGTTCAATTTGTTTTTTTAGTTGCAGTTGGGTGGCTTGTGCTACTTCACTTCCACGGAGAATCTTGTCCATTACAGCTCCTCACTTTCTAAAAGAATCGTAAACGGTCCATCATTGACCAAAGCGACTTCCATATTGCTTTGAAAGACCCCGGTTTGGACCTCATAGCCACGCACTCGCAATGCTTCGTTGAAGGATTGATAGAGCGCATCGGCTTGTAGGGGTTGCATCACTTGGTCATAACTGGGCCGCTTTCCCTTTTTCATCGAGGCATACAGCGTAAATTGGGAAATCGACAACAATTGTCGACTCACCTCTTGGATGGCGACATTGGTTTTCCCCGCTTCATCCTCAAAGATGCGCAAGCCATCCAGCTTGGACACCACTTTTTCTACACTGCGCTCGTCGTCACCTTGACAAAACCCGACAAACAACACCAAACCTTGCCCGATGTGTCCATACGGTTGTCCTTCGACAATGACACTTGCCTTTTTTACGCGTTGAATCAATACCCTCATAAAACACCTCATTTCCTACTAATTATACCGTAAAACGCCGATGATTTCCATTGTTTCTCTATGGACTTGTGATTGCGGCAAAGGGGAAATATTGGTATACTACTATGGTATAAAAAGGAGAACTTTATGGATTTACTAACCCTTTGCATTGTCAGTGTCTCGTTGGCCATGGATGCTTTTACCGTTTCCATCGCCAAGGGATTATGTATGAAAACGCACGTCAAAAAACAAGCCTTCACGATGGCACTTACCTTCGGTTTGTTTCAAGCCATCATGCCGTTGATTGGCTGGTTTGCCGGAACGTATTTTGAAGCCTTGATCTCGTCCATTGATCACTGGATTGCCTTTGGATTGTTGGGGTTGATCGGAATCAAAATGATCATCGAAGCCATCAAAGACGACGAGGATGAAGCCGAGGTGTGCGAAATCTTGACTTTCAAGAAACTGATGGTCTTGGGTGTTGCAACCAGCATCGATGCGTTGGCAGTGGGCATCAGCTTCTCGCTTTTGGATGTTAATATCTGGGTGGCAATTGCCTTGATTGGAACCATTACTTTTGTCTTGTCCTACTTGGGTGCATTCTTTGCGCATAAAGTTGGCAGCCGTTTTGGAAAATATGCCGAAATGAGTGGAGGAGCCATCTTGGTGCTGATTGGATTGCGCATCTTGATTTCACACCTATTCTAGTATGCAACCCCTCGCACATCGGCTCCGCCCGACAAGCCTCAGTCAAATTTGTGGGCAACAGCATCTGATTGGTCCCGGAAAAATTTTGACGCGTTTTGTGGAGCGCCAAACGCTGTCCAGTTTGATTTTCTTTGGTCCCCCAGGCGTTGGCAAAACCACACTCGCTATGGTTTTGGCTGAAGAATTACATCGACCATACCGTTTTTTCAATGCCACCCAAGGCAACAAAAAAGATTTGGAGCAAATTTTTACAGAAGCAAAATTTTACCCGGGCATGGTGCTCATCATGGATGAGGTTCACCGGTTAAACAAAGACAAACAAGACTTGTTGTTGCCCCACCTAGAAGATGGAAGCATTACCTTACTAGGCGCCACAACCGCCAATCCGCTTTTTGCCATTAACCCCGCAATTCGTTCGCGCACCCACTTGATTGAGCTCAAAGCTTTGCGGGAAATGGACATCCTTCAAACGCTACACCGCGCGTTGCACGACGAGCAAGGATATGGCGATGCGTACGTCGCCGAGGAAGCGCTGATGCAACGGATTGCGCGCCAAAGCAATGGAGATGTGCGGTACGCCCTCAACATGCTTGAACTTGCCGTCACGTTGAGTGATGAATCCATTTTGCGCAACCACCTTTTCGATGGCTATGCCCAAATCCCCAACTTGCAAAGCGATGCCAACGAAAGTGGTCACTATGACTTGCTTTCGGCATTCCAAAAATCCATTCGCGGCAGCGATGTCGACGCAGCCTTGCTCTACTTGGCAAGCTTATTGACCATTGACGATTTTCCATCCTTGGAACGCCGCTTGCTCGTCATCGCCTATGAGGACATTGGACTCGCCAACCCACATGCAGTGGCCCGAACACTTAGTGCACTGGATGCCGCCAAGCGGGTGGGTATGCCAGAATCACGGATTATTTTGGCGAACAGCGTCATTGAGTTGGCCCTCTCACCGAAATCGAAAAGTGCACAGTATGCCATTGATGCGGCCATGGCATGCGTTCAAAAAGTACCATATCAAATTCCGGACTATTTGCGTTAC
>JBOGAI010000175.1:0-2346 GCA_051655665.1 Erysipelotrichaceae bacterium
TTGGTGGGCTATGATGACATTTCCATTGCGAAGTATTTATATCCCAAACTTACGACCATTCGCCAACCGATGGAACAAATCGCGCATCATGCGGTCGAGATGTTGTTGGAACGGATGGAAAGTGGGGTAAACAAGAAAGTAAAAGTATTGCTCGATAATGAGCTGATTATAAGAGAAACCACAAAGGAGGTAGAGGGAAAATGAGTCGAATCGTTGTCGTAGGAAGCATCAATGTGGACCTGATTACCATTGCTTCACGCTTTCCTCAAAAGGGAGAAACCGTAGTCGGGTTGGATTTTAAAGTGTTGCCAGGAGGCAAAGGGGCCAACCAAGCGGTATGCGCGGCCAAACTGGGCAGTGAAGTGGTCATGATTGGGTGTGTAGGAGACGACGTCAATGGCAAAAGCATGGTCGAGAATTTGAGACAAAACGGCGTACAAACCCATTGCATTGAAACCATCGAAGGGGTTCCTACGGGGTGTGCACAAATTACCATTGCGGAACAAGACAATTCCATTGTCATCGTTCCCGGAGCCAATGCGCATGTAAGCCCCAAATACGTAGAAGCCAATGCACGCGAACTACTCGCTGCGGATGTTGTCTTAGTCCAATTGGAAATTCCGATGGAAACCATCGAATGGGTGGTGGAGTTCTGTGCCCAAAACAAGATCACGGTGATTTTAAATCCTGCACCGGCACAAAAACTTTCCAAAGAGTTGGTGGAAAAAGTAAGCTTTATCACACCAAACGAAATTGAACTAAGCCAAATCTATGGAAGTACCAAAGAAGCGGTACTCCAAAGCCATCCCAACCAAGTAGTCATGACCGCTGGCAGTGATGGGGTGTATTTCCACGATGGCCTTCAGCTGGTGCATCTGCCCATCCACAAAGTAGAGGTCGTGGATACTACAGGGGCAGGAGATAGTTTCAATGGGGCGCTGGCCGTTGCGCTGGCCAACCACAAAACACTGGCGCAAGCCATTGCCTTTGGCAATAAGGCGGGCAGTGTAACCGTACAAAAGTTAGGAGCACAAAGTGCCATGCCGACGCAAAGGGAGATGGAGGAATGGATATGGTAAAAGAAAAAATCATAATGGACGTCGATCCTGGGATTGACGATTCATTGGCCATCTTATTGGCCTGTGCAGCAGAAAATCTGGATGTACAAGCCCTGACGATTGTAAGTGGAAACATCGAAGTCAACCAAGCCGCGAAAAATGGCATCAAGGCCTTGGCCATGGCCAAGCGCGACGATGTTCCGGTTTATAAAGGGGCAAGTTTGCCACTGGAAAAAGTGTACACCGATGCAACGGATACCCATGGCTTGGATGGAGTGGGGGAAAACTACTACGAAGTGGAAGATCGCTGTGAAACGCAAGATGCGATTGACTACTACTGTGAAACCTTGCGTGCCCACCCCCATGAACTCACGATTTTGGCACTAGGACCACTGACGACCATGGCCAAAGTCATTGAGCGAGATCCCGAAGCACTTTCGTTTGCGAAACAAATCATCATCATGGGTGGGGCTGCCAAAATTCATGGCAACTGTTCCCCTGTTGCGGAATATAACTTTTGGGTAGATCCACATGCGGCAAAGATTTTCTTTGAAGCAGGATATCCCAATGTAACCTTGATTCCCCTCGATGTAACGTATCGAACCATCTTGTCGCCCAATATGCGCGAGATGATTCGGCAGTTAAACTGTGAAGTGGGAAACTACATCAACGAGATTACACGCTTCTATGTGGACTTTCACTGGGCACAGGAGCGAACGCTGGGGTGTGTCATCAATGACCCTTTGGTGGTTGCGTACTTGATGGACCCAAGCGTTGTGAAAACCAAACCGGCTACGGTTTCGATTGAAACCGAAGGCATTGCGGTGGGGCAATCCTTGATTGACTTCACCATGAAGTTTGGAACCGCGGTTCCGGTTCAAATCGGAATGGAAGTTGACCATCAAAAATTCTTTGATTTGTTCTTTAAAAACATTTTTAAAGAACACGTTGCAGACATTGAACTCATGTTTCAAAAACAATTCATCTAGGAGGGAAACAACATGGAGAAACGAAAAATCATCATCGATACAGATCCAGGCATTGACGATGCCTATGCGCTGATTACGGCAATGAAATATGAAGGCTTTGATGTAATGGGGATTACGACAGTAGCGGGCAACAAAGGATTGTCCTATACGACCGACAATGCCTTAAAGCTCGTGCACTTATTGCAATATGACACGATGGTGTACGCAGGGGCAAAATATTCCTTGGGTGCCGAAAAAGAAGAAGAGGATGCCGGAGATACCCATGGTGTGGACGGTTTGGGTGGAGTGCACATGGAGTT
>JBOGAI010000176.1:0-4524 GCA_051655665.1 Erysipelotrichaceae bacterium
CATTTGATAGACTTCCATTTGCTGGTCCAAGTCTTTTAAAAATTTATTTTTTTCACGACGCGTAAAACGGGACCCAAACGTCGTCAAATACTTTTCATAGGATTGAAACATAATACCTCCCTGTGTTGTGTACACTTCGTTGTTATTTTACCACTCACACACTTTTTGTGCAATAACGCGAAAAAAAAGCCGACGGCGTCGGCTACTTGTTTGCTTGGAGCAGGTGAGGAGAATCGAACTCCCGTATCAACCTTGGCAAGGTCGTGTTCTACCATTGAACTACACCTGCAAAAAATGGCGGTCCGGACGGGGATCGAACCCGCGATCTCCTCCGTGACAGGGAGGCATGTTAACCGCTACACCACCGGACCACAATAAGCAATAATCAATTTAAATGGCGGTCCGGACGGGGATCGAACCCGCGATCTCCTCCGTGACAGGGAGGCATGTTAACCGCTACACCACCGGACCAATTGAATTTAGAATGGCGGAGAAAGAGGGATTTGAACCCTCGCGCCAGTTTCCCGACCTATACCCTTAGCAGGGGCACCTCTTCAGCCTCTTGAGTACTTCTCCGTATTTGAACTATTGCCTTAATGCCTTAATATAATAGCATGCCTCTTTTCATTTGGCAATAGGTTTTTTGTTTTTTTTGAATCTATTTTTGCGACGACAAAAACAAAGACCTCCACAAGAGGTCTATAGAATGACAAAGCCATGTTCCGCCAGGGACAATTTGACAATGGATGCCATGTCATGATCCCCATTTACCACTACGGCATGGTTTTCCATATCGATGGTGAACCCCACTCTGGTATCAGCCAACACTTCTTCGATGCGTTGGGCCATTTCCGCCGAGTTCAATCCTTTCACAAAAACCACGGTTCGAGTCATATTTTGTTCCTCTCTTTCTATTTCACAACCGCCATGACGTTTTTCGCTTTAACCTGTCCCTTGCACTTGGCAATGACGCTGCGTTCGCCCAAAGCCGTAAAGACAATAGGGGTAGCCAAGGAAGGCAAGGCTGCTTTGGTTGCATCGTAATCAAAGCGCATCAACAGTTCTCCCGCCTGTACACGCTGACCAACGTGCACCATCACCTCAAACCCCACACCGGCCAATTTGACCGTGTCGATGCCCACATGGATCAGCACCTCCGTACCGCAATCGCTTTGCAGGCCAATGGCATGCTTGGTTGGAAAAATATATTCCACAATCCCCGTGCATGGTGCAAACAATTCATTGCTACTGGGAAACAGTACAAACCCTTCTCCCATCAACTTTTGCGCGAAGGCGGGATCTGGGGTTTCACTGATGTCCGCGATGCGGCCATCAAAGGGAATCAAAAACGATTCACCGCTGCGACAAAACTTGGGAAGGATGGACATGGGCGTTACCTCTTTACCCTTACTACAATAACACGATTCCCCCCAATTTCAATTGTTACAACTTCAAGGGGTGCTCAAAAAAAAAGGAAGAACCGCTTAACGGGGTTCTTCCTGCATAATCATGATGCGCAATACTGCAACAAACAAAGGACTATTGTGCCATTTGTAACGCAATTTCCATCATTTTTGTGAAGGACAATTGGCGTTCTTCGGCCGTTGTTACTTCATGCGTGACCAAAGAGTCAGAGATGGTAACCAAGCAAGCCGCATTTTTTCCAAGCACTTTGGCGTTGTGGAATAGGGCAAAACTTTCCATTTCAACCGCAACGCAATTGTGTTTCTCGTAGATTTCCGTGAATGAAGTTGCATTCGCTTCGCGGTAGAACACATCGCTGGAGTGGATGGTAGCCACTTTCATTGGAATATCAAGCGCTTTGGCCGCTTCAATCAAACGATTGTTTAGTGCAACGCTTGGATATGTTTTGTCTTCTGTATATCCACTTTGCGTCAACGCAAAGCTCGATTCAGACCAAGCCGCATCTGCCAATACTACATCGTACAAGTTTAAAGCATCTGTGTATGCTCCTGCGGAACCGATGCGGATGATGTTCTCAACACCATAGAATTTAAACAATTCGTAAGAGTAAATCCCAATAGAGGGCATCCCCATCCCCGAACCCATTACCGAAATGGGTTTGCCTTTGTACGTACCCGTGTATCCAAACATGTTGCGCACGCTATTGAACATGGTTACGTTTTCCAAGAAGGTTTCTGCGATGTATTTGGCACGCAATGGATCTCCTGGCATTAATACAGTTTTTGCAATTTGGCCTTCGACAGCCGAGTTATGTGGTGTAGACATAAATATTCCTCCATTTTCTTCGCTATCCATTATAGCATCTTTTTCGAAAAGGGTTGCATTACTTCTATGTTTTTCATCATTTTGATAAGCCAAAAAAAGTTACCCGTTGCAAAGAGCTAGGGTAACTTGGTTTTGACTAGGGTGCAGGTGCACTGACCACTTCGCCATTCAATACTTGTTGAATCATGGCTTGGGCTTGCAAGATGGACGCTTCATCCGGATACATGACATACAATTCCATATCCCCGCCGGAATACGTAATGTCTTTTCCACCATAACCAGAAACGGTGATGCTTTGCACATTCCATTCAGCCATATCCTTGAGCTGCATTTTGACCAACGCCGAGATCTCTTTTTGGCTCATATTGGTTTCAATCGAATTCGAGACGGCATTCAAAATTTTGCTGTATTTGAAAATAATGGCCGGACTTGTCGCTTTTTTCAAGATTCCTTTGATGACTTCCTGCTGATTGCGCGCACGGTCCTCATCTCCATTTGGCAGTGGGTATCGTGCTCGAGAAAACGCAAGCGCCTCTTTCCCACCTAATGATATAACCCCCTCACCAAACGTATATCCTCCATCGGAAAACGCGAAGGGATTGTTGATTTCAATCCCACCAATCGCATCAATGATTTCGATCAATGAAGAAAAGTTGGTTTCGACATAGTAATTCAAATCAAGACCGAGCAAATCGCCAACGGTGTCCATCGAACACTCGATGCCATACATGCCCGCATGCGTCAATTTGTCTTTTGCGCCATACGCACATGCAAGACCTACATAGTAGTCCCGTGGAATGCTGACGATGACCGCTTGTTTGGTCAGCGGGTTGATGGTCGCCACCATATTGACATCCGAACGTTCGGAATCGGCACGGCTTTCATCATTCAAGGCATTGTCCGCATAACGATCTTTCCCGGACAAGTACACTTGGAACGGTTGGGTTGTAATGGTTGCGCTTTGGTCATTGTTTTCCACTTCACGTAGCACCTGATGAATGACTTTGGTTTCACGAGAGAAGTTCGGGTATTTTTCTTCCATCTGCGTGCGATAGGTTTCATTAAACAAAATGACCCCTTGTTCTTCGCTGTATAGTGCTTCTACCAACAAATCCACATCATCGTAGTACGATACCTCAACTTCCGAGCCTACGCTTGTACCAATTTGGTCCAGCGCATAAATCATATTGGAGGCATCCTGCTTGGTCGTGACGCCGAACACTTCTCCCTCAACATCATCCAATTCTTTGGCGTCAAACTCACGCAACGTGATGACACTTAGTTTATTGGCATCAATGTTTTTCCCAGTCACACTACCCAAAGTAGAAATCCCTTGAGCTACAAAAACATTTCCACAAATCAAGATTACACTTAACGCAATCCCCAAGATGCGGCTCATGGTTTTGTTGAACGAATTGACTTTCGTTGAGCGTTGTGCAAAGAAAATGATCGCCCATAGCGCCACCAACACCACACCTAGCACGCCCACAATGGTTAGCGGCAACAAATCGGCATAAACAAGCAATCCTATAAAGACAACGGTGGCAATACCGCTGATCGCCACAACCAAAGTGTCGAACGCTTTGATTCCTTTGGCGGTTTGATTTTTACCATTTCTCATCATCAAATCTCCTTTTAATCGATATTCTACCACAATCTGTTTGTTGATTTCCACCTTTTCTCAAATAAACCACATTCCTCGTTATTTGCTCGCACTTTATTCCAAAAGCAAGGACTATGGAATGAGCTTGTCCCATCTTTTCCAAATTCATTGCCATTATCCTTGCATCCTGCGTCATAAACAAAGTAAAATAAACAAAAAGAGAGGATAGAAAAAATGAACCGAACCCAGATTCAAGATGAACACAAATGGGACTTGAGTCCCATGTTTGAAAACCAACCCGCTTTCCACACGATGATTGAGGATTGCAAAACCTTGCTGACCACTTTGGTTACTCTAGGGGACACATTTTGTGAGAGTGCCGATGCTTTTTCAACCTTCATGAACGAATACGAACGCTTCCAACGTCAATTAAGCCATTGTTACACCTTTGCGAAAATGAGCACTGACGTGTAACCCACAAGCGACGCGAACCAACAAAACATGGCGATTGTCCTGACTTTGGAACAACAATCCGTCTTGGCCTTGAGCTTCTTGCAAAACCACGTCATCGCGCACAAAGAAGCGATCGAGGTCTATTTGCAAGACGAAAATTGCGCACCGTTTGCGTATGTCGTAAGCGAAATCTTGCGTACCATCCCACATCGTTTGGA
>JBOGAI010000177.1:0-7526 GCA_051655665.1 Erysipelotrichaceae bacterium
GGCGGAATCCCTACAAAAGTAGATCCACTTGTTGTTATTATTTAAATTTGAAAACGACATCTAGGACGATGTCGTTTTTCTTGCAGAGAAAGTATGAGCACATAAAATGGAAATCGTAAAATTTTATAATAAAATCAACCCCTTAACTACATATGACTCTGGAATTTACAAACTAGAGCTAATTGACCAGATTAAAGGTACTGAGTTTATGTATCAAACTATAGTCGAAAATAGTCTTGGTTATATTTATGCAGGTGATGACACTAACCTTTTTGAGTTTTTTTGCGTTATTTCAGGTAAAATCCAATTAACTTATCAAAACGAGGAAATAACCCTCATTCCAGGAGATACATTTAGTGTTACGGGATTAAGCACTAACATTCCATTCAAGGCACTAGAAACCACCCAACTACTGTATATCACAAATGGTAAAGTTTTTGATGATCTATCGATATTTTACTCTCAATTAGAAGGAATGCTTCAAAGAATTCAGGAGAAAGACCTATATACTCACGAACATTGTAAGAACGTTGTAAAGTATTGCGATAAAATTGCGACGCAATTAAACCTTTCATCTGATTCCTACGATAAATTGATGCTCGCCGCATTATTCCACGATGTTGGAAAAGCACATATTCCCGATGAAATCTTACTGAAAAGAGATCGTTTGGACCGTTACGAATACGATATCATGAAGACACACGTTATTCATTCGCATACCATTTTGGCTGAAACCTACGGAGAAGAAATTGCCTCAATTGCCGCCAAACACCATGAACGTCTGGATGGCAGTGGATATCCGCATGGTTTGCATGGCGATGACATCCCAATGGAGTCACGCATTCTTACCGTAGCGGATGCATACGATGCGATGGTCAGCACACGCCCATACAAAACGCCAATGAGTCAATCCTACGCCTTTTCGCAACTCAAAGCCCTCGTTGGGGTGC
The DNA here is from genome assembly GCA_051655665.1 of Erysipelotrichaceae bacterium. GTDB lineage: Bacteria > Bacillota_I > Bacilli_A > Erysipelotrichales > Erysipelotrichaceae > JBOFMT01. The sequence continues at coordinate 951 of JBOGAI010000177.1, forward strand.
AATTTGATGAACAAGTCGTGCAGGCTCTCATTCGCGCACTAACCCAAAAAGAACAAGAATTTGAATCCTAAAACGAAAGACAATGCCCAAACCGAATGGACATTGTCTTTTTTTATAATTCCGCTAGGAAAGATTGAAGCGCTCGCAACGTGGGAATGGCAGGGATTGCGCCATACTGTGTGGTGGCATATGCCCCCACCTTATTCGCAAAGGCTACCCATTCGCACCAACGATCAAACTCTGAGCGTTGCTGCGTACTGGCTTGCACGACATTGGAAAGCAAGGCACCCACAAAAGCATCCCCAGCCCCTGTCGAATCCACCTGTTGTACGGAAATGCTTTCCACAACACGTTCGTGTTCCCCCTTCACCACATACGTTCCACGTTTTCCAAGCGTTATGCAAAAAATGGCATCCCCCAACCGCTTCAATTCCACCACCGCTTCACGTAAAGTGGAGGTAGCGGTATACATCAACGCTTCTTCTTCACTTAGTTTTACCAAATCCGCTTGCGCAATATAGGTTCGCACCTTTTCGCAGTGCATTGGCAACTCCTTTGCTTCAATCAAATCCACCCGATAATTGGGATCAAAACTAATAAATGCTCCAACTTTTTTCGCAGCGTGCAAACTTTGTAGATAACTTTGCTCCAACGCTTGCCCTAATAGTGCAGTCGCAGAGCCCAAATGTAGTACATCACTTCCCGTCAGGGAGGCTAGCATCTTCTCAGGCACAACATAGTGCCCATCACTGCCCCGAACAAACGCAAAACTGCGCTCTCCTTGGGCGTCAATACCGACCCACGCTAGGGTGGTCACACCGCCACGCGTTGTATGGCGTGTATCAATGCCCTCTTCCTCTAGAAGCACTCGTAAATCATCCCCCAAAAAATCAGCACCCAAAAGTCCTAAGAAGGACGCTTGTTGTCCCATGCGAGCAATTGCCACCGCCACATTAGCAGGTGCACCCCCTGCCTTCTTTTCAAATTGGATTCCTCGATGAATGCCCAATTGATCGGTATTCACCATATCAATAAGCATTTCGCCCATACAGTAAATTTGTTTCATATTTCGCCCTCTTACTCTTTCATTGTACAGGAGTTGAAACATAAAAAAAAGCCGATATTCGGCTTTTATTCGCAGTATGCTTTCGCAATTTTAGCGGCTAGGGCTGCATTATTGAAGACCAATTGGATGTTTGCCTCCAAACTTTTCCCAGCAGTCAATTTTTGAATTTTATCCAACAAAAATGGAGTGGATTCTTTCCCTTTGATTCCCAAACGTGCCGCTTCTTCGACAGCAGCGTCCACGTTGGTACGGATGTAATCCGCATCCATTGCATAGGCTTCTGGAATTGGATTGGTTACGACCATACCACCTTTCAAACCACAGCTGTTTTTCGCTTTTAAAATCGCTGCAAACTCTTCTGGCGTATCAATTTGGTAGTCTACTTTGAATCCCGATTTGCGTGTATAGAACGCTGGCAACTCATCGCTTTGATACCCCAACACCGGAACCCCTTTGGTTTCCAAATATTCCAATGTCAACCCCAAATCCAAGATGGATTTGGCACCCGCACAAACGACACAAACATTACTCATCGCCAATTCTTCCAAGTCAGCGGAAATGTCCATTGTTGTTTCAGCGCCACGGTGTACTCCCCCGATTCCACCTGTCGCAAAAACAGGGATATTGGCAAGCGCAGCCCCAATCATAGTCGTGGCAACTGTCGTTGCCCCATCCATTTTCTTCGCAAGCAATACTGGCAAGTCACGACGACTCGCTTTGGTTACGGCCAATCCTTTTTTTCCAAGGTAATCAATCTGTTCCTTGGAAATGCCCACTGTAATTTTACCTTCAATAATTGCAATGGTCGCAGGAACTGCTCCATTGTCGCGTACAATTTGTTCCACCTGCAATGCCGTTTCTACGTTTTTTGGATACGGCATTCCATGAGAAATAATAGTGGATTCCAAAGCAACCACTGGCTTGTTTGCTGCTAATGCTGCTTTTACCTCTTCTGAGATTACAAGATATTCATTTAGGTTCATAGGGTTTCTTCCTTTCGTTCCTCCAGTAACTGGGCTTGCATTTGGGTCGATACGGCCTGTGGCGAAGCAATGCAAATTGCCGATGCCGCTGATCCGTATTTTGCCATTTCATGCAACGATTCATTCTTTAAATAACCATATACCACACCCGCCATAAAGGCATCTCCACAGCCTGTGGTATTCACAATATGTTCCACAATACTTGGGACAAGTCCCATATCGTTCGTATTTGCGTAATAGACTCCTTGTTCCCCCATCGACAACAAGACGTTTTTCACACCCATTTCCAATAGCCCATTCGCTAATTCTTGCGGTGTTGCTTCCTTGCCCACAAGCGCTTGCGCTTCCAATAAGTTTGGTTTGATCAAATTCACCTTTTGCAGATGAGGTTTGATTTTCATCGCTTTACTTGTGGATACGGGATCCACAAACAATGGAACTTGCACATGTTGCGCCAAGTAATCAATGGCTTCCTGTGATAAATTGAGGTCCAAGACTACAAGGGCCGCTTGATTGATAAATTGCAACTTGCTTTCCAAAAAAGTTGGGGTCAATTGCTTATACAAATCCATATCAGAAATGGCCAACTGCATTTCCCCTTGCGCATCATTGATGCAAAGATAGGTAGACGTATTGGCTCCTTTGGCACGCAATGCGTGCTGTAAAGAAATCCCCACTTTGGATGCGTGGGCTTGCAGTTCACTCGCGTAAACATCATCACCTATGACACTGATGAGTTCCACCTCACAATCCATGCGGGCGAGGTTTTCCGCGATGTTGCGCCCCACTCCCCCAAAGGAGTACTGTACTTTTCCTGGATTGGAATCCATCGCAATCAACTTGTTGCTTGAACTTCCGGTAATATCGACATTGAGCGCGCCAATGACGCAAATATAAGGCTTTTCACGAAGCACATAACCTCGCCCCTGAATCATCCCTTTCTTCACCAGATTGGAGATGTGCACACCGGCACTCGAGCGCGTAATATGGGCTCTCTCTGCAATCTCTTGTTGGGTAATCATCGGGTTTTCTTTAATCCATTGCAGGATTTGACGTTCACGTTCCGTCATTCCATCACCCCTTCATAAAACTATGTTTAGTATAGTAAACTTTTCTTTATCTGTCAAGGTTAACAAAAAGGAAAAAGAAAAGCAACTCGTGCAAGGAGTTGCTTTATGCTTATAAAAACAATAACAAACTGACGGACATTACAACCATGCCCCCTACCAATCCATAGATTGACAAGTGGTGTTCCCCGTACTCACGTGCAGATGGCAATAATTCATCCAAGGAGATGAAGACCATAATTCCTGCTACCATCGCAAAGACAATCCCCATCACCGTATCATTCATGTATGGCATTAAAATCAAATAGCCCACAAGTGCCCCCAACGGTTCAGATACCCCTGACAAAAATGAATAGAAAAACGCACGGCGTTTGCTTCCTGTTGCATAATAAATCGGAACAGAGACGGCAATTCCCTCTGGAATGTTGTGAATGGCAATGGCTAGTGCAATGGGTATGGCAATGGTCGGGTCATTCAAACCGGCAATAAAGGTAGCCAATCCTTCGGGAAAGTTGTGAATCCCAATGGCCAATGCTGTCAAAATCCCCATGCGCATCAATTTATGCGTACGCTGGGCTTCTTTGCGTTTTTCAATTTGAACCCGATGGTGTGTTTCCACAGGATGGTCACTGTTCATCTCTTCAATACTGTGCAGTTCGTGTGGATTTTCCGAACTCGGAATGAGCTTATCGATGACCCCAATGAGCAACATTCCTCCGAAAAAGGCAATGACAGTGACCCAAGAACCCGTTTTCAAACCAAGTTCGCCAACTAAACTATCTTTCGCTTTGAAGAAGATTTCGACCATTGAGACATAGATCATGACTCCAGCAGAAAATCCCAAGCTAATCGCTAAAAATTTGGTATTGCTTTTTTTGGCAAAAAAAGCCAAGGCACTTCCAATACCGGTACTCAACCCGGCAAATACTGTGAGTAAAAAGGCAAATCCGACGTTATTCATGGAAAATCTCCTATTCTACAACAAAGCGCACGACCACAAACCCAATCTTATGGTTTTGAACCGTGCTGCTTTTGTATGGTTTGATATGGTGCGAAGAAAGGGACTCGAACCCTCACGATTGCTCACATGAACCTGAATCATGCGCGTCTGCCAATTCCGCCACCTTCGCGTAGCTGTACCCAAAACCATTAAATCATACTTCCACCCAAAAGAAAAGCACCATACACATACTATTCCATATTTTTACCATTTTTCACACGTTGCATGTAAAGAAAAAACCTCCAAAAGGGAGTTTTGGAGGTTGAGAAAAGGGTTTATTATTCGCTGCGCAGTGCGATTACTGCATCTTTTTTCGATGCCCAACGTGCTGGAAGGTGTCCTCCAAGCATTGTTAGTATGGTGCTGATTACAAGCAGCGTAATCGCATATGCAACCGGCAACTGTGCAACATTGCGTAAACCGGTCATGTCGTAAATGAGTGCATTGATTGGGAAAGTCAACAACCATGCGATGGTTATTCCAAGTCCACCAGAGAACAGTCCCAACAAGAATGTTTCCGCATCAAAGACACGTGTAATGTCTTTTTTACGAGCCCCCAACGCCTTGAGGATCCCAATTTCTTTGGTACGTTCCAAAACCGAAATGTAGGTAATGATTCCGATCATAATCAAGGATACCACAAGCGAGATTGCCGCAAAGGCAATCAAGACGATGGTAATTCCATCCATGATTCCACCAGTTAAGGAAGAAATGGTTGCGGCCAAGTCCGTGTAAATGATGCGCTCTTCTTTTGGAAGATTTTCATTGTATGCATCAAGGTAATCCAAGATTGCTTCTTTTTCTTCAAAGCTATTTGGATAAATCATGGCCATTAGTGGCGTTGCATCCCCCCCTAGGTAAGCTAGGAACTGGTCTTTTTGTTCACTTGTTTGTGCATCGAAACTCATTACATTGAAATCCGCTTCCTTTTGGGCCGCTACAATGTCACTTGTTTGCGCACGCTCAATAACCAGTTTTGACAAGTCATCGCTGTATGCAATTCCCGGTGCCAAAAGAGCCAATTGTGCTTCTTCTTTTTGACGCACGACCCCGACAACCTCAAGCGTGATGTTGTCCGCATCCTGATACATTGCATCCAAATCCGTATTTGGCAAGAAGTTGCCATATGGGGTTTTTTGGTAATAATCGTTGTTATGAATCAATTGGTATTCTTTTCCAAGCAGATCCTCAAAATCGATTACATCTTTGTTTTCCCCACTCAACCCAAGGGCCGCAATGGTTTTGACTTCAATACGGTTTTTAGAGTCCACAACGACAACCAAATCCTCCGGATTGGTTGGATATGCACCCGCCAATAAGTCGTAATTTTTTTCAAGGTATGTTTCTTTGGTACTATCCAACATTGTTGGATAAGAAGAGAGCAACATCGAACTCATGGTTGCCATCGGCATGGTGCCCTGCGTAATGGTGACTTGCCCATTGGAACCAAAGCTTACCGGTACAATGGCATCGTCACGTTTGCTCAACAAGTTCATATTGACCAAGCGGGTATAGCCGATACTGCTTGCATGGGTAGGATCAATGCTTTCCAAATACGCCATGAAGTCTTCTGTGATGACGTTATTGTGGATGATTTGGTTTTCTGCAGGATCGAACACTTCTAATTGATTCGAGTCTGGATATAGTGTGGATTCGTAGTTTTCTGCCCCTTCCTGAAATTGTGTCAGGGTTTCCAAATCCAAGCTCATGGCCTGCTGGGTAATGGAAATCGGAAATTCTGATAGCGCATCTTGTTGGAAGGCATCAATTTGCATTTGAAATCCTGAGGATAAACTCAAGATTACGGCAATCCCGATTATTCCGATACTCGAAGCAAACGCAGTGAGAAACGTACGTCCTTTTTTCGTTTGAATATTGCGGAAAGACAAGCCAAGAGCCGTTTTGAAGGACATGCTTGTTTTCTTTAACGAGAATTCGTCTTTGCGTGGGTGAGAAATGAACGCATTGGTATCATTGATGATATGACCATCTTGGAACTGAATGATGCGATCGGCATATTCATGTGCGATTTCGGGGTTATGGGTAACCATAATCACCAATTTATCTTTCGCAATTTCCTTGATGAGGTTCATGACCGATTCCCCCGTTGCGGAGTCTAACGCACCGGTGGGTTCATCACACAACAAGATTTCCGGATCATTTGCCAAGGCACGCGCAATCGCAACCCGTTGCATTTGTCCACCGGACAAGTGGTTTGGTTTTTTGTGCAAATGCTCTTTTAGCCCTACACGTTCCAGCACTTCTAACGCTTTTTTACGTTTTTGAGCTTTGTTTACACCCGAAAGGGTCATCCCCATTTCCACATTGGCTACAATACTCAAGTGCGAAATCAAATTATAACTTTGGAATACAAATCCAATGGAATTGTTGCGATATGCATCCCAATCTTTTTCTGTAAAATCTTTGGTTCTTTTCCCTTTAATAATCAAGTCTCCGCTG
>JBOGAI010000178.1:0-1899 GCA_051655665.1 Erysipelotrichaceae bacterium
AGAAAAAGCGCAACCAGCTCTTTGAAGAAATCAAACAGCAAGCCTTGTACTATGAGATTTTGGTGATCAGCGAAGCACACATCGATGCGGTCAACATTTACCGCGCTACCCAACAAGCCATGGAATCCATCGTCCAAAATGCAACGCTTGCTTCGTTTGCACTCAGTGATGCCATGCCGTTGCCCCATGTGGATCTTGCCTATGAGGCGGTAGTCAAAGGCGATCAAAAGTCTTTTAGTATTGCGGCTGCCAGCATTTTGGCCAAAGTCACACGCGATCGTTTGATGCTTGCCTTGCACAAGGCGCATCCACAGTATGGCTTTGACAAACACAAAGGCTATCCAACCAAAGCACATCTAGAGGCGTTGCAAACCCATGGTGTCCTTGCGTGTCATCGCAAAAGCTATGGACCGGTTGCCAAACAACTTTTGGCCCAATTGCAATTCACACTGTAAGCTTACCGCTCGGTAAGCTTTTTTTGGCCCTGCATTCTCCCGTATGCGATGCGTGAGACTTGTACTTTTTTTCATTTGCTTTATGCTAGGAATAAGCCGTTGTCCTATCGGACATTTCATGGTAGGATGAATGTAAGAAAAAATCACAACAAGGAGGTAGGCTGTATGAAAAAAGGATTATGGTTTGGTTTAGGCGTGGTTGCGGGAGCACTTGTTAGTGCGGTGGCATCCAAAGTAGTCTATGAAAAATATTGGGATTCCGATGCTGCTCGTTTCAACTTTGACGATGAAGGGTGGACTTGCTGTAGTGATGCTTGTTGCGCAGACGAAGGGTGCACCTGTGGTGACGATTGCGACTGCGACTGCGACGACGATTGCTGCTGCAGCGATGGTGGCGTAGACGTTGATGTGGATGCCATCAAAGAAAACATGGAAGCCCACCTTGCAGCGAAGGAAGACGTGGTACACGATGCCAAAGAGGGCATGAGCGATGCCATGGAAGACGCTAAAAAAGCATTCGAAAATATGTAAAGACAATCAGGGAAGCCTGATTGTTTTTTTAGGAGAAGCATGTGCATTCGCCTAGGCAATAGCAGGAGGTTGTCTATGAGAAACAAACTGATTGCCTATGCATACAAATACCATGGAGAATGGGATCGCATTGCCCAAGCACTCGCAAACAATGAGGTCGTAGCCCTGCCAACTGAGGTGGCAGACTGCCTGGTTTTGGGAGATCCTCACTATCCGCCTGCTTTTTTAAGTTTACAAAAGCCCCCATTTGTTATATTTTATAAAGGGAATGTCCATTTGCTTGCGCAAGTGGGACTTTGTGTCATTGGAACGCGCACACCAAGCGCGCAAGGGGTTGCCCTTTGTGAAGTGCTGTTTGCGCATTTGCCACAAAACCTCGTCATCGTGAGTGGGCTGGCCAAAGGCATTGATGCTTTGGCACATCAGCATGCCCTTAGACGACACCAAAGGTGCATTGGCGTGGTGGGCAGCGGCCTAGAGGTTGTCTATCCAAAAGAAAACGCTGGATTGTGGCAACAAATGCAGCATCAATTGCTGCTGAGTGAATATCCACCCCACAGTGCACCGTTGCGCCACCATTTCATCATGCGCAATCGATTGCTTGCAGCCTTAGGCCAAGCGCTTGTGGTGGTCGAAGCCAAAGCCAAAAGTGGCACCATGCATACCGTCTCCCAGGCATTAGCCTTGGGCAAAGAAATTTATGTATTTCCTCATTCTTGGTTTAATGAACAAGGAATGGGGTGCAATATCTTGATTGAAGAAGGCGCCAACGTCTTAAAAGAACCCGATGATATTAGACAAATCATCCATAACTTATGAGGATCGGAATATGAAAAAACTAGTAATTGTAGAATCACCATCAAAGTCGAAAACGATTGAGAAGTATTTAGGAAAAGACTTTCAAGTTGTCTCC
>JBOGAI010000179.1:0-7781 GCA_051655665.1 Erysipelotrichaceae bacterium
CTTTGATTTTTTTGGGATGCAACGCGATGGCATAGCCGACCCACACAAAGAATAAGCCCAAAAAGAGTCCATTGCGCGTCGTCACAAAGAGCGAAAGCAGGGCATCAAAGCCACTTTGCAAGATGGGATTGGCCCATACATAGTAGTAGGTCTCATAGGAACCTATCAGGTACAAACCCGTTGCGATCCAAAAAATGGTCTTCAACGAGAAGCGTTTCAACAACCACTCCATAAGCAAGAGGGCCGTAATGATCCCTGGGATAAACCATAGATGATAATAGGTACCCGCATAAAAGAACCCACCTAAAAACGTTAAGGGCACAAGCCACCATGCAGTGCCTACCGTCTCAAAGACGAAACGGATCCCAAAGGGCAAATACAACAAGGAGAATATCAAGTAGGTAAGGGTTAGGTTTACCAGGTAGCGTTTGATGTATCCTGGATTGTGACGTTTGCATGCGACCATATAGGCAGCAGAGCTAAAGAAAAACGGAACCGCGAGGCGGGCAAACACGCTCACGACCGTATAGTTCAGCACAGGATTTTCAAAGATTTTGTAGACATGGGCACAAATGACCAATAGAGCCGCGATGTACTTGACGATATCGAGTTGTGGATAATGTTTTTTTGTCATAAGCCTCCCAAATAAGAAAGGTGCTGCGAAAGCACCTTATTCAATCGGTGGTTGATAGAAGTTTCCATCAATTTGCACCGACTTGGTAACATTGATAAACGCACTTGCGTCAATCTTGCGCACAAATTTCATAACGTCACTGACTTCATTCGAAGAAATGACCGTATACAGCATGGTGCGTGGCAGTTTGCTATAGCCTCCGATTCCTTCCAATCGGGTTACGCCATGATGGGTAAACTTCAAAAGTTCATCCACGAGCAAATCCGGATTGGAGCTGACAATAAACAAGGTCACGCGTTCATAACGCACATGTAAGTATTTCACAACTTGAGTGGATACAAATTGGAAGATGATCGAATACAATGCTTTCTCCCACCCAAACAGTGCTCCAGCAATCAAGATGATGATGGCATTAAATCCCAAGACATAATTCCAGGTAGAGACATTGAATTTCTTCGCATAGTGCATGGCGATAAAATCGGTCCCCCCACTGCTCGCATTGGCTTTTAGGACAATCCCAACCGCCAAACCTCCAACAATTCCCCCAAAAATGGACACCAACAAGATGTCATCGGTCAGCGGAATGACGGGCAGGATGTCAACAAAAAACGAAGACAAGCCAATCATTAAGCAACTGTACATCGTGAAACGCTTCCCAACGGTTTTATACGCCAAAAAAGCAGGTCCAACATTCAATAAAATGTTGATCAGGGAATACGGCACTTCAACTTGAAAATAGGTTTGGGCAATACGTTGAATCAAAACGGTCACCCCGGTGAACCCCCCTGGGAATAGTCCACCTGCATGGATAAATGAACGAATGTTGATTGCGGAAATGAGCGCCCCCACAATGACGGCGAGCAACATAAACCAACGGCGTTCGGTTATTTTATTTTTCATATGACACCTCTATCACACTGCATTCATTATACCCAGTGTACCATCAATTACAAGCTAAAAAAAAACAAAAATAGCACCAAGTGCTATTTTTGAGTAACGTGGGTATGCGTGTGACGGCAAATTCCAAAGCTTTGGCATTCGTTGCTGCAGGAATTATTGGCAACGTCGCGCAATTTACTTGGAATAAAGGAAGTGATTTCATCGTCATCGTAACCAACAACAAAGCTCTTTTCGTTTAAGATGATCGGTCGTTTTAAAATGGATGGATTTTTTTGAATAAATTCAACCAATTGTTTGGTAGACAAATCGTCTAAATCAATTTTAAGATCTTGGAAAACTTTGGAACGCGTTGAAATGATATCTTCACTGCCATTCTCTGAACGTTGCAAAAGATATTTGATTTCGTCTTCTTTCAATAATGTATTGAAAATGTTTTTTTCAACAAATTCCAATTTGTGTTCCTTAAGCCATTGTTTTGCTTTTCGACAAGACGCACATCCAGGTGAAGTATAGAGAATGATCATAACTAAGCCCTCCTATTCTACACTTATTATACTATAGAGTGCTCACACAATGATAGCACTTTTTTTATTTTTTCATAAAACGCAAGCAGTTTGCTCTTTCAAAATCGCCATATAATTCGATTCTTAGAATCCATGTAACAATGTGGGATTGCATTTTCATGAAAACGATTTTCATATATTGAATTATTTTTCAATTATGATATGATTAGTTAAATTATTTGATCTAGGAGGACCTTATGGAACAAAATCAGAGGAAGTATGGCTTAGCTACCGCCACAGCGATGATCGTGGGAATCGTCATCGGCTCAGGGATTTTCTTTAAAGTAGACAACATTTTGGAATTGTCAGGTGGAAACGTAATGGTGGGGGCCCTCACCTTCCTCATTGGGGCAGTCGGAATCATCTTTGGTGGTCTTTCCTTATCCGTTTTCGCACGCGAAAACGATACCGCCGGAGGACTCATCACGTATATGGAAGATGTTTTTGGCAAAAAGTTGGCTTTTTTGATTGGTTGGTTTCAAGGCATCTGTTATTTCCCTGCGCTAGCAGCCATTTTGGCTTGGGTTTCCGCAAACTACACCCTGATGCTGTTTTCACAGTTCAACCTCAACATTTGGGCCGTTACCCTGTTCTATTTGGTTGCCATTTTCGCAATGAACATCTTTGCTCCCAAAGTGGCGGGTTACTTTCAAACTACTACGGCAACGGTAAAACTCCTCCCCCTATTGCTCTTGGCCTTTTTAGGGATTGTGTTTGGGAATGTCCAACTTGACTTTGCCCAGTTGACAATGACCAGCGCGCTTGGGGCAACCAGCGCCATCGTCGCCGTTGCCTATGCGTATGATGGATGGTCCATCGCACCAAGCATTTCACATGAAATCAAAGATTCCAAGCGCAATTTGCCATTGGCACTTACCATCGCGCCGCTCATCATCATGGTGGTATATTTGACTTACTACATTGGGGTGGTTGCCATCGTTGGGGCTGACAAAATCATTGAACTTGGCGACTCTTATATCTATACCGCATTTGAATCCATCATTGGGGGCAATGGGGCTAAATTTTTGTTGATCTTCGTCGTGACGTCTACGCTTGGAACGACCAATGGTCTGATTTTGGGTGGAAGTCGTATCCCCTATTCCTTGGCCCTTCGCAACGAAATTCCGTTCTCCAAAAAAATTGGAACCATTGAAGACAAGCATAAAATGCCGGTATACTCTGCATTGACGTTTGCGGGTTTCACGTTGTTTTGGTTGTTCATGCACTATTTGGCAATGAACGTTGCGGCCTTTAGCACCCTTGACATCTCAGAATTGCCTATCGTCGTGATGTATTTGTTCTATACGGTTTTGTTTGTAGGACTCATCGTAAAGTTCTCTCGCAAACAGTTGACCAATAAAATCCATGGAATCGTCTACCCAACCCTTGCAATTTTGGGTTCATTAGTAGTATTATATGGAGGGTTCACCAGCGCTTCGGCTGGTATGTACTTGATCATCTCCATCCTGATTATCTTGTCAGGACTTGTGGTCATCCAATTAAAAAAATAAACAAAGAAGAAATCAAAGTAGTCTTGTCCTTCATAGCAAACAGAGAACCGGTGGGTGGTGCAAACCGGTATGAACACAAGGTCGAAGTGGGGTTTTGGAGTTTTGACTGGCAATAGTCGGTCGACGGTCATACCGTTATCATGAAATACGCGTAAGCGTTGGTGGTAAAGCAGTGCGTCCAATGGATGCACTTTTTTTATATCGTAAGGAGGATGAATGAATGAAAACCATGATTAGTGGAATCAAACCAAGTGGTGAGCTCACCCTTGGAAACTACATTGGGGCCTTATCCCAATTCGTTAAATATCAGGCGGAATACGAGATGTATGTTTTTGTGGCCAACCAACACGCCATTACCGTACAGCACGATCCAAAAGCTTTAAAGAAGAATACCAAAGATTTGATTGCCTTGTATTTGGCTTGTGGTCTTGACCCGGAAAAGACAACCCTATTCTTGCAAAGTGATGTTGCAGCGCATGCGCAACTTGGATGGATTATGACCTGCCATACGTATATGGGCGAACTCAACCGTATGACCCAGTACAAAGATAAAATGGTAAAAGGCGAAACCAATCTGACCGCGGGACTTTTCACTTACCCTTCGTTGATGGCAGCAGACATTTTGCTCTACGATGCCGATTATGTACCGGTCGGGATTGACCAAAAACAACATGTGGAGCTGACGCGTGACTTGGCGGAGCGCTTCAACAATCGCTATGGCGATTTGTTTAAAGTGCCCGAACCGGTTACGCCAAAAGTGGGCGCTAAAATCATGGACTTGAGTGATCCGACCAAAAAGATGTCGAAAAGCGATGACAATCCGAAAGGATGCATTGTCCTGTTGGAAGACCCTAGTGTAGCCCGCAAGAAAATCATGTCCGCCGTTACCGACTCACTGGGCATCATTCAATACGACCCAGAAAACCAACCCGGGATTGCCAACTTGCTGACCATCCACTCTTCCCTAACCAATGAGCCCATCGATTCCATCGTGGCACGCTTCGAAGGGCAGGGCTATGGTGCATTCAAAAAAGAAGTGGGCCAAATTGTGTTTGATTTCTTGGTGGATTTGCAAGCTCGCTATCAGCAGGTGCTTGCCGACAATCGCATTGAAGACGCACTCAAAATGGGGGCAGAACGAGCAAATGCCATCGCATTCAAAAAAATGCGAAAAATCAATAAAAAAATGGGGTTCCAAATTTTCTAAGAGTGCGCAAGCACTCTTTTTTTTGCGCAAAAAAGGAAGCACTCTTGCGCTTCCTTCATATCCTTCGTTATCTTATTCCTCGTAAGTTGCAGTTTGCTTGCTGCTTTTTGGATTGTGCGGCAAGGTGATTTTAACCCGTTTGATGCGTTTATCCGCCACCTCAAAGGTTTCAAAACGAACCCCGTGCACGATGATTTGTGCCTTGCGCTCTTCCGTGGGAATGTAGCCCAACTCTTTGAGCATAAGGCCCCCAATCGTATCGTAATCGTCGCTGGCTTCATCAAAGTGCAAATCGAACAAATCGTTGATGTCTTCAATGATCATGGCTCCGCTGACAATGTAGGTGGTATCGTCAATTTTTTCATAATCGACAACCTCTTCGTCAAACTCATCCTCAATGTCGCCCATGACTTCTTCAATCAAATCCTCAATACTCACAATACCGCTAAACCCGCCATGTTCATCGATCAAGATGGCAAGATGTCGGTTAATGGCCTGTAATTCGCGGAACAAATCGTCGATATTTTTGCGCTCTGGCACAAAGTAAGCCGGTTGCAAGATGGAACGGATGTCGACCTGTTCAAAGCCGACTCTGCGTGCTTGGACCACAAAGTCTTTCATGTGCAAGATTCCGATGATGTGGTCTTGGTTGCCCTCATAGACCGGAATACGGGAATATTGCTCTTCAAGCATCTCGTCGAGATAATCTACAAGAGGACGTTGAATGTCAATCATGTACACATCTCGGCGCGGGGTCATGACTTCCTCGGCAATCTTATTGTCAAACTCGATGATGGAGTTGATCATTTCCACTTCGGTTTCGTTGATGATGCCATGTTCCTGGCCCACTTCCACAAGGGACTTGATTTCTTCACGGGATACTTTTTCTTCCATATTTTGATTGCTGACGCCAAAAATACGCAATACGAGATTAGTGGAAAAGGCCAAAAAGCGAACAAACGGTTTGGCAATCGATTCCATGACCCGCACAATGCCCACAATGCGCAAAGCGATTTTTTCGCTGTTTTGCAACGCCAAGCGTTTGGGGACGAGTTCGCCAAAAACCAGTGTGAAGTAGCTTAAAACCAGGGTAACGACGACCACAAGTACCGTGGGTAAAAAACTCGGTGGATTGTCGAAGTACAGCAAGAGTTTGCCAGATATTCCGGTTGCGGCAAATGCCGAGGACAAGAATCCCGCAAGGGTAATGCCAACTTGGATGGTCGACAAGAAATTGGTCGGTTCCTCGATGATTCGTTCCAACTGACGAGCCGGTTTGCTGCCTTGATCGCTCAATACTTTTAATTTATTTCGATTGATGGAGATAATGGCCATTTCGCTCATGGAAAAAAAGGCATTGACTGCCGTTAAGACCAAGATTACCATTACATCTACAAATATGTTCATATCGTGCACCTCATACGTATTATAGCATGTCCCAAAAAATTGTAAATATGGGACACTTACGCTTTCATTCAGTTGACAATCCCGGTAGTCGTTGTATATTGTGAGTAGAATGTGGATGCAATCCACACGAGGTACAACCGATGGAACCCAAGAAAATCATACTGCTTAGCCAAGACAATGGCAAAATCCAACACTACTATCAATTGTTCTCCTCTTCTCCCCTACAACTTCATATTGCACAATCCATGCACGAAGCCCAAGATTTGCTGAAAAGCCAAAACGTGGACGCCTTGATTGTGGACCTCAAAGGCCATCACTTCGCGTTGCACGAGTTGGCTCAAACCCTATTCATTCAACATTTGCCTTGTTCCTTGTTGGTGCTGCAGGAGGATTCTAGCGTGCAAGACTTGATGCGTGCGCAACAATTCATGCCCATCCTCCCCCTTTCGCCTCACTTTGGCATCGAGGAATTGCAAAAGGTGCTTGGCCAACACAAAAAGATGGAAAACATTGCGGTCCCTGCCAACTTGCAAGCCGCTTTGGGTTATGCGAAAATTTGCATTGCGAACCGCGAATACGACATGGCACAGTTTTACATTTTGGCCGCCATGGATTTCGACATTTCCAGCTCCCACCCCTTTACCTTATTGGGGCATTTGGCTGAAATGAAACGCAATCCCGACCTGGCACGCAAGTACTACCGAGCCGCATTGTGTTTGAACCCGCAAGACAAACGCGCGGCCGATGATTTGGATCGTTTGGTAGAAACCAAGGTGAGTGGTCACAACCTCATCTTTGACGATCAAAACGAAGAAGACGAAGACTAAAAAAAACACGTTGCTTAACGTGTTTTCATTTGCTCAACAAGGTCAATAAAGCGATCGCCTCGCTGTTCAAAGCTGGTGAACTGATCAAAGCTCGCACATGCGGGCGCCAACAAAATGACATCGTTGGGTTGTGCAAGGGCAAGTGCTGCTTCAAAGGCTTCTTCTAAGGTATTCACCACTTGATGGCGTGTAAAGGTATTTGCCACTTTTGCATTGGTTGCCCCAAAGCCGATGCAACATTTGACGCGCGCATCATATTGTTTCAACAAGTCAAAAGGCAAATGCTTGTCATAGCCCCCTGCCAACAAAATGATGTTTGATTCAAAGGCTTGCAGTGCGGTCGCACTTGCTTCCGGGTTGGTTGCCTTCGAGTCATTGTAAAAGGAAACACCTTGATGCGTACCCAAAAATTGCAAACGGTGCTTGACCCCTGTAAAGGTGTGCAGGACCTGTTGAATTTGCGCAAGTGGGGTCTCCATCAAATAAGCCATGGCGGCTGCAATAATCGCATTATAGACATTATGCGTTCCGACAATTTTCAAATCCCGCACTTCAAACAGTGGGGTTTCATACAGCATGGCAACTCCGTTTTTCACGCACAAATCCGCATCGTGTTGCAGGGAGAGGGTGACGATTTTGGCTGGAATGTGGGTCGCATACGCCACCACATTGGCATCATCCAAATTTAGAATGAACCAATCGTGTTGGTCCTGGTTTTCATAAATTTTACAC
>JBOGAI010000180.1:0-7031 GCA_051655665.1 Erysipelotrichaceae bacterium
CGTTGGAAATGGAAATGCAGGTGTCAATGCCGCTGCCGCGATCCGTGAGCGCAATGCTAGTGCAAGCATCACCCTATTGAGCGAAGAGCCCTATTTGGGATACAACCGTCCGCAACTCACCAAACAAATGTTGGGGGATTTGGAAGAAAGCATTCCAAAAATCAAAGATGCTCAGTGGTATCACACCCACAACATCCATACCATGACCGGAGTGAAGGTAACCAATGTCGATTCAACAACCCAAAAAATTACGTTGGACAGCGGTGCAACCCTTGCATACGACGAATTGATTTTGGCGACAGGGGCACGTTGTTTTATGCCACCGGTGGAAAATAGTACGTTGCAAAATGTAGTCAGCATTCGTACGTTGCAAGACGTAAAACGCGTTCGTGAATTGTTGCCAACCATTCAGGACGTCATTGTCATTGGCGGTGGAGTCTTGGGATTGGAAGTCGCATGGGAAATGAAAAAAGCGAACAAACACGTAACCGTGTTAGAGGTCATGCCAAACCTAATGCCAAGACAGTTGGATTGGGAAGCCTCAACGCGTTTGGAAGAGATTGTGCGCAACCAAAATATTGACATTCATACCAATGTGAAGGTATGCAAAATCGTGGGAAGTGACAAGGTGGAAGGCGTCCAGTTAGAGGGGGATGTCGTCATTCCGGGACAATTGGTCATCTTCTCCGCAGGAGTGAAGGCGAATACCGAGTTGGCGGTACAAGCCGGATGTGCGGTTGAGCGTGCCATTGTGGTCAACTCCAAAATGGAAACCTCGGTTCCACACATCTATGCATGTGGCGACTGTGCCCAATTTGAAGGCATGAACTATGCCATTTGGCCAGAAGCAGGCGAACAAGGTCGAATTGCTGGAGCCAATGCCGCCGGGGATGAGGTGCATTACCTTGCCACCAATCCGGCCATTACCACCAACTGTATGAGTACTTCCTTGTACGCACGTGGGGATGTCGGCAAAGGAAACGGCAAGTACCGTACGCTAGAGCTCATGGATACCGCACGTAAAACCTACGAGAAGTACTACTTCCTAAACTCTCAATTGGTTGGGGTCATCTTGTTGGGCGATACCAGCAAAATTGCGATGGTAGACGAAGCGTTGAATGCAAAAAAACGCTTTGATCAAATCTTCAAATTCTAAATCAAACCAAAACCAGATTGTTCGTTCGCGAAGGGTCTGGTTTTTTTTGAAGCAAAGGAAGCTTGCACATGACAAGGTGCAGAAAGAATGGTAGTGTTGGGATAGAATCAAGGGAGGGACACCAATGGAAACCTGGGATATCTATACGAAAGACCGCTTGAAAACCCACAACACGATGCAACGGGGAGAACCTATGGGGGAAGGGCAGTATCGTTTGGTGGTACATGTTTGTTTGTTCAATGAGAAAGGGGAGATGCTCATTCAACAGCGACAAACTTTCAAACAAGGATGGCCCAACTTGTGGGATGTGAGTGTGGGCGGTCATGCTTTGGTGGGGGAAAGCAGCGAAGATGCGGCTCAGCGTGAATTGTTTGAGGAATTGGGGATTGTTCGCTCCCTTCAATCGGTGCGACCGGCTTTGACCATCCATTTCAAGGAAGGTTTTGATGATTACTATTTGCTTCCCTATGACGGCGACCTGAATGCGCTCGTGCTCCAGGAAGAGGAAGTGCAAGCGGTCCGCTTTGCCTCACTGACACAAATTGAACGCATGATAGCGGAAGGAAGGTTTATCCCTTATCACAAAAGTTTCATCGAGTTGCTGTTTGCGATGCGTCATCAAGTCGGAGTACACCAATGATACACCAACACCGCGTATGTCATACGCGTCGACGAAAAAACACAGGTCGTATAGACCTGTGTTTTTGATTGGGTTTATTTCGCGAGTTTGGCCGCGTCTAGTACCGCCTTGAAATCCGGTTGGTCGCCTACTTGCGGCAAGTAGGATACGTAGACCAAACGATCGTTGCTGTCTACCACAAATACGGCACGGCACAACAACCCATTCTCAACCATCTTCACACCATACTTGGAAGCGAATTCGCCCAATTTATAGTCAGAATAGACTTTAATGGTTTGCGCGTCACGCAGCTGGCACCAACGGGTTTGCGCAAACGGCAAATCGTTGGAAATTGCAAAAACCTTGATTTGAGGAAACTCTTTGATGGCATCGTTGAAGGTCGACAATTCCAGGTCACACACATCGGTGTCGACACTTGGGAAGCTGAGCAAAATGCGTACGCCATAAGTAAGCGAGAAATCAAAATCTTCTAGGGTTTTTCCAGTCACACGAAACATCGGTGCAAAGTCGTCTTTTTTTAACTGGTAACCCAATAAACGGACGGTAGAATCACCAAATTTTACTTGCATATAAATCCTCCTTATATTGATAGCTTTAGTCTACGCCAAAAGCGAAAAAGATAAAGTAAAATACAATAAAAAATGTTTGTGATTTTGTTATCATAATGCGCATTCCGTGCTTGTTTCCGTTTACTATACGAAATGATAGTGCTATAATAAAACGGTAATCGAGGAGGATTCATGTTATGAGCAAAAAAACTGTGAAAGACTTAGAAGTAGCTGGCAAACGTGTCATTGTTCGTGTAGACTTCAACGTACCACGTAAAGATGGCAAAATTACCAACGACAACCGTATTGTACAAGCGTTGCCTACCATCAACTATTTGGTAGAACAAGGAGCAAAATTGATCTTGATGTCTCACTTGGGAAAAGTGGACCACAAAGATCCTGAAAAAACAGCAGCAGACAAAGCGAAAAACGACATGAGCGTTGTGGCAGCTCGTTTGGCTGAACTAGTGGATACAAAAGTGACTTTTGTACCAGCAACTCGTGGCGAAGTGTTGGAAAACGCGGTTGCGAATATGCAAGATGGTGAAATCGTAGTATTGCAAAATACACGTTATGAAAAAGGCGAAAGCAAAAACGATGCTGAACTTAGCCAATACTGGGCTAGCCTTGGAGATCTTTTCGTAGAAGACGCATTCGGTTCGGTTCACCGTGCCCATGCATCAACTGCTGGAATTCCTTCCATCCTTCCATCTGCTCTTGGATTCCTAGTGGAAAAAGAAGTAGACATGTTGGGGAAAGCAGTCGACAATCCAGTACGTCCTTTTGTAGCGATCATTGGAGGAGCGAAAGTTTCTGACAAAATCGCAGTAGTAGACAACTTGTTGAAAATTGCAGACAAAGTATTAATCGGTGGCGGTATGGCATATACCTTCCTAAAAGCTCAAGGATATGAAGTTGGAAACTCTCTAGTAGAAGAAGACAAAATTGAATTGGCAAAAGAATATTTGGAAAAAGCAGGGGACAAATTGATTCTTCCTGTAGATCATATCTGTGCTGACCGTTTTGCAGAAGATGCAAATACTCAAGTATGTGACAATGCGAGCATTGCTGCAGGTACTATGGGACTTGACATTGGACCAAAATCAATCGAATTGTATAAAGAAGCTCTTGAAGGAGCGAAAACAGTAGTATGGAATGGGCCAATGGGTGTATTCGAAATGAAACCATTCGCTGAAGGAACATTGGCAGTATGTACTGCAATTTCTGAATTGCCAGGAGCAACTACTGTAATCGGTGGAGGAGACTCTGCAGCAGCTGCAATCCAATTGGGATTCGCTGAAAAATTCTCTCACATCTCTACAGGGGGAGGAGCAAGCTTAGAATATATGGAAGGAAAAGAATTACCAGGTATTGCGGTAATCGCGGAAAAATAACATGAGAAAACCTATCATCATCGGAAACTGGAAAATGAATAAAACGATTGCAGAAGCCAAAGCGTTTATCGCGGGTGTGGATGCAAACGTAACACAACGTGCAACATTTGGAGTAGGAACAAGCTTTATCGCATTGCAACCTGCTTTGGCCGAAGCGAAAAACTTGGTGATTGCGGCTCAAAACTGTCACTTTGAAGACAATGGTGCCTTTACTGGGGAAGTAAGCGTTCCAATGTTGAGTGAAATTGGTGTTAAATATTGCATCATCGGTCACTCTGAGCGTCGTGAAATGTTCAATGAAACAGACGAAACGGTAAGCAAAAAAGCGAACAAATTGATCGCTGCGGGCATTACTCCAATCGTTTGTATCGGAGAAACGGAAGCACAATTTGATGCGAAAGAAACGGAAAGTGTTATTCGCAGCCAATTGAGCGGAAGCTTGGCGAACATCTCTGCAGAAGCAATGAAAGATGTTGTCATTGCATACGAACCAATTTGGGCAATCGGAACTGGGAAATCAGCAACGAAAGAAATTGCACAAGAATGCTGCCGCATCGTACGTGACCAAGTCGTGGTAATGTTTGGTAAAGAAGTTGCAGACGTCGTCCGTATTCAATACGGTGGATCTGTGAAACCAGAAAACATTGCGGAATACATGGCTATGGAAGACATCGATGGCGCTTTGATTGGTGGAGCAAGTTTGAAAGAAGATTCGTTCAACGAAATCATCGCAAAAGTATAGAACCGTTAAAGGATATGGAAACATATCCTTTTTTTATTGGAGGATCAATTTATAGCATCTAGTAATGGAAACTATATTGAATAGTTATTATAACTATGTTATACTGTGGGCGGAGGGTTGATATGGAAAACCGCATAGAACAATTTGAAGGTTGGAAGAGCGCTGTCTTGCAACAACGTTTGGCCCGCTGGGATGACTTACCAGAATTGGATTTGTATATGGATCAGGTACTCATCTATGTGGAAAAACAGTTAGGGATCATTGCCATTGAACGGGAAAACCTGATTACCGCATCGATGATCAACAACTACGTTAAGGCAGGGTTGATTCCCAAACCACACAAGAAAAAGTACAACAAAGTGCACATTGCCTACATCATTGCCATTACGGTACTGAAACAGGTTATGCCAATCATACAGGTGCGCAATGGCATTCAGTTTACAGCCAAGGCCCATGGGGAAAAAGGGGCCTACAACCTGTTTTGCGAAGAAATGGAACACGCCTTTTATATGGTGTTGGAACACGATTCCACCTATTTCCAGCAAACCAAAGCCGACAATCCATTGCAGATTGATTTGGCACTAAAGTTTTTAGCAATGGCCTACGCAAGCAAAAGTGTAGGGTTAAAAATTATTGAACTACAGGGAGAACAGTAACATGAACCAACAAAAAATTGCCGTTTTGGTCGACTCGGGGATGGATGTACCAAAAGAATTGCTAGCGAAGGAGTATGTTTTCGTATTGCCACTTACGGTCATTCGTGATGGTGTCGAATACAAAGATGGCGTAACCATTACGCCGGAACAAGTCTATCAAGATTTACCAAATCATGATTTTAAAACCTCATTGCCGACCATCGGAGAAATTACAACCAAGTTGGAGGAAATCCAAGCCCAAGGCTACAAACAAGTACTGTGCATCAGCATTTCCTCTGGTCTAAGTGGAACGTTTAATGCGATTCGCTTGTGTGCGCAAGATTTTGAAGAGATTGAAGTCGAAATGGTCGACACCTTGAACATTGGAATTGCAGCGGGATTGCATGCGGCGTATGCAATTGCGCGCTTGGAAGAAGGCGCAACGTTCCATGAGCTGGCAAATGAAGTGCGCAATAAAGTGGCAGATGGAAAAATTTTCTTCTGCGTCGGAACCCTGGAATACCTACAAAAGGGAGGTAGAATTGGAAAGGTGTCTGCGATTTTAGGACATGCCCTCAATTTGAAACCCATCATTACCTGTACACCGGAAGGGATTTACGATACCGTAGCCAAAGTGCGTGGTCGTCGTCAATCCATTCATCGCGCCTTGGACTTGGTACAAAGCTATGCTCAAGATGCGCAACAAGTGTATTTGGCGGTTGCCAACTGTTTGGCGGAAGAAGAAGCTCAATATGTTTTGGATGAGCTTACAACGCGACTTCCCAACATCACCAAGGTGTATACGACCTTGATCTCTCCGGCGCTTGCCGTGC
The DNA here is from genome assembly GCA_051655665.1 of Erysipelotrichaceae bacterium. Lineage (GTDB taxonomy): Bacteria > Bacillota_I > Bacilli_A > Erysipelotrichales > Erysipelotrichaceae > JBOFMT01. Next base: position 5,949 of record JBOGAI010000180.1, read on the forward strand.
ACACCGGACCACAGTTGTTGGGGATTGGAATTTACAAAGTCGCATAGAAAGGAAGGTCTATTATGGGAGATCGAATTCAATTGTCCTTTAAAGAGGAAGTAGCCAATGCCATTACCCATGGCGTTATGAGTATCATTGCGTTGATTGCGTTACCGATTGGAGCGGTATATGCCTATCAGCAGCAAGGAGCGAGCTTTGCTTTTGGGATCAGTGTGTTTATTATTTCACTGTTTTTGATGTTTCTCTCCTCCACGCTATACCATTCCATGGATTTCAACTCAAAACAAAAAGCCATCTTTCAAAAAATTGATCACATCATGATTTTTGTGGCCATTGCCGGAAGCTATACGCCCATCGCGATTTCCTTGATTGGAGGGTGGCAAGGGGCGTTGATTCTGGTCATCCAATGGCTGATGGTGCTCATTGGAATCTTTTATAAAGTGTTTTCCAAACGCTATATTCCAAAGTTATCCTTATTCCTTTATCTGACCATGGGTTGGATTGCCTTGCTCTTTTTGCCGACTTTGATTGCGAATGGAAGCTGGATGTTTTTTGGATTGATTTTGGCAGGAGGCATTTTCTATTCGGTTGGTGCCTACTTCTACATGAAGCGTTCCATGACGTTTCACCATATGATTTGGCATTTGTTTATCAATTTTGCTGCCGTCTTCCATTTTGTTGCCATTGTTTGGTTTATTTTTTAACCCACAATCGTAGCGTAGCAAAAATCTACCTTTCAATGGGAACAGAATTGCTCAAGTAAAAAAAGGAGTCTTCAATAAAGTAGAAGACTCCTTTTCTTTGTGGGTTTGGCTTGCAAAGCGTTCTCTTTTTGAGTGGGCCCTTACACTTTTTGGTGCGGTTCTTTCCCTTTGCGCTAAAAATACCCTGAAAGATCGTGACCTCTATGGTGCGTCACGACTTTACAAGGTATTTATTGTTTTAAAGATCCATTTCAGGCAAAACGGAAGGCATGGTGTCGGCATAGATGACACAATTGCGTCCCGCGCGTTTGGCAAGGTATAAAGCGTCATCGGCTTTGTGTACTTGTTCCGCAAAGCTTAGATTGTTGTCTTGCACATA
>JBOGAI010000181.1:0-1593 GCA_051655665.1 Erysipelotrichaceae bacterium
GTCCAATTGGTTCAACATCTGAATCATGGGCTCATAAGCGGCTTCATCTTGTTTGTCGACAATGATTTCGACATAGAAATCGTTTTTGCTCATTTGATGGACCAGTTTTACCACATAGGTTTTCGCATCCGTTTCGTCCAAGGTTGAAACGACTTGCAGACGATGTTCTTGCTTCAAAAGATCCAAATATAAGCCCAATGCGTTGATTTTTTCCTGTGAAGTAAATCCCTTGTTGGCTTCGACCACAAAGGGATCTTCCTTGCTGCCACTGCCCTCAATCGAGGTGAGGGGTGGCTCATAGGAGGTCGATGGCGTTGTGATGCTTGGTGTCGTAGGCGCAATGGGGGTGGTGGGACGTGGTTCACTTGGTGAAGGCGTGGACGGCTTTGGCACGCTGACATTTGTTTGGGTAAGCAACTGGTGCAATGTCGAATAGGCACCATGCTGCTTGTCTACTTTGACTTCCAGAGCAAGTGCTTGATTGCCGATGGTCAAGGTATAAAAGGCATAGCGTTCATGATACAGACTTTGCGCTTTCCCACTTACTGGTCCAAGGGTTGCCAGCTTGGCCAAATAAGCTTGCATGGCCGCGACCGCGCTATTAGCAGACAAGGCGCGATTGACCTCCACTTGCAGCCATTTGGCCCCATTGTCAAGGGTTCGACTTTGAATGGGCACAATGTGGTCTCCAACCAGGCGCAATGCGGCTGCATCGTTTGGGTACGCTTCAACGTTTAGCACCATAAAGCGCATGGCATCGCTGCCATCTTTTGTCTTGGCTGCCAGCTCCACGCGCCCTGGTTGTTTGGCCAAAAGCTGTGCCTTGTAGCCCATTGGCGCCAGGTTCACAACCGTGTTGGTGCCTCCCAGCGTTTGAATACTCCACTCAATGGCATCCGTTGCGCTCCCATTGACAAAGGCTTCTACTTCCATGCTTGCCCCTAAATAAAAGGTCGTATTGTCTGCAATCCATTTCAGCGTCACATCACTGAGTCCATTGGACTGCACGCGAAATGAGGTGAAAAGCAACCCCACCACCATGCACATTAAAAACCAGCGTTTCTTCATTGTCCCTTCCCCCTTGCATTCGTGTCTTCCATTATAGCATTCAATTCGGGTTCTCCCCTCAAGATTTTGATAAGTTGCCTCATCTAGACCATCACTTCCACAAAGAAAACGACCAATTAAAATTTGGTCGCTTATTACCCTTTATTCAGCGTTGGCTTATGACAACTGAGCCAGTGCTTCTTCTTTGGTGCTAGCCAGTGTCGCTCCACACGCCAAAGGGTACGTGCGCACCCTTTATTAGTCCTCGATTCGTTTTTTTGCTTGTGCGCTTAGCGCCATGTTTGCGGAGCGGGTCAATCGTTTGATCTGTTCCACGCGTCGAAAACGCAGTGCGGAGAACTCTTCATCAAGGGCTACTTGACGAACCGGCTCAAAGCCATGTTCGCCTAACCGCTCCCAACCATGATCACGGTCAATCGCGCATGCAAAACGTTTGGATGATTTTTTAGGGTAACAATACCACAAAACACCATCCTCCCCTAGTTTTGCGACGACTTGTTCCGCCGTGACCTCGATTTGTTCCCT
>JBOGAI010000182.1:0-10769 GCA_051655665.1 Erysipelotrichaceae bacterium
ATCTTTGGTTCTTTTCCCTTTAATAATCAAGTCTCCGCTGTCGTAACGGTCCAACCCCCCGATAATATTTAAGCAAGTGGTTTTCCCCGATCCGCTCGTCCCCAAAATGGCAACAAACTCACAATCACGGAAGGCTACGCTAATCCCATCCAGTGCCTTGGTTTCAAAATCCCCGACACGATAGGTTTTTTTTATGTTTTTAAGTTCTAACATCTTCAACCTCCTTGAACACAAGGACTAGTCTACCTAACCTATATGAATTTAATATGAACAAAGCACCCTTTTATACGATTTCTTGTCCTTTTTTTTCACTTTCCTCTATAATAGAGATAGAAATGAGGAGAGAACCCTATGATTACCATATTAATTGTTGAAGACGAACGTCATTTGGCGAGCTTGATGTCGACGCTCTTGCGTCAAAACGGATACCATACCTTTATCGCCTTTGATGGCATGCAAGCGCTCGCCCTTTTGGAGCACGAACACATCGATTTGATCATCACCGATTTGATGATGCCCCACCTCGATGGTTTTGGTTTTGTTGAAGCACTTCGCAATGCCTCGTTTACCCAACCCATCATGGTCGTTTCCGCCAAGGAGCGCATCGACGACAAACGCATGGTGTTTGAAAAAGGGGCTGACGATTACATGGTCAAACCCATTGACCTCAATGAATTGTTGCTTCGCGTCAAAGCCTTGTTGCGCCGCGCCAATATTACGACCCAACGACGTTTACAAGTCAAAGACTTTCTAATGGATTATGACAACCTCACCATTCATTACGCGAATCAACGCTATGCCATCCCAAAAAAAGAATTCTACCTGTTGTATAAACTGCTTTCCTACCCCAACCACATTTTTACCCGTCAGCAGCTGATGGATGAGATTTGGGGGATGGATTCGGAAGCCGATGAGCGAACCGTTGATGTGCACATCAAACGGTTGCGTGAACGCTTCTCGATGGTCAACGAATTTCAAATCGTGACCATTCGTGGTTTGGGCTACAAGGCGGTGTTTGCATGAAAAAACACGTCATCAAAAGTTTTCAGCTTAAATTCATCTTACTCTTTTTCACAGTCATCACCCTCTCAACCATTGCCGCATTCTTTTTCACTACGGCCCTGTTCCCCTTAAGTCAAAGCACCATCGAAAAACTCGATGCCATCTTGGTCCCTGAAATTGTCGCGAGCTTTCGCCTATACAACATCATGACCATTGTATTTGCCATCGTGCTTTCCACAATCATCATGACTTTGGCCTCACGCCAGGTGCTGCGCCCCATTCGTAAACTAAGCGATGGCTTTAAAAAAGTAGCTACGGGAGACTTTGACGTTCAACTTGAAATCCCCAACTCGGTGGATGAGGAGTTGGCACTGCTGACCTACAACTTCAATCAGATGACCCAAGAACTTTCCAACATGAAAATGCTTAGTTCCGATTTCATCGCCAATGTGTCACACGAATTCAAAACCCCGCTTTCGGCCATCCATGGCTATGCCACCTTGCTCGAACAAAGCAATTTGACAGCACCTCAACAAGAATACGTATCAATCATCAATCAACAAGCGCTCCGGTTAACCCACTTGTCAAGTTCCATTTTGAAACTGACCAAATTAGAGAAACAAACCATCTTGACGGATCAAACCACCTTTGCCTTAGACGAACAAATCCGCATGAGTTTGTTGTTGTTGCAACAGCAATGGGAAAAAAAAGACATCGCGTTCCAATTGCAGCTTGACCCCTTGTCCTACTTTGGCAGCGAGGAACTCTTGGCGCAAGTGTGGATCAACCTCCTCGACAACGCCATCAAATTTTCACCTGAACACACCCAAATCCAGCTGTCCTGCTTTGAAACAACCAATGGCATCCAAGTCGCCATCAGTGACCATGGTATCGGCATGGACCACACCACGCTCCTTCATATTTTTGAGACCTTCTATCAAGGTGATGTATCGCACTCCTCTCAAGGCAATGGTTTGGGCTTGCCACTTGTCAAGCGCATCGTCGAATTATCGGGGGGACACATTGAAGTAACCTCCATTCCCGATGTAGGCACCACCTTCACCGTCTTTTTACCCACACGCACAACTTCCACCAAATAAAACAAAAGCAACCCAAAAGGGTTGCTTTATTCGTCTTCTAGACCGTATTGCTTCATCCATCGCAGCAAGGTTTGATGATTGAGCTTTTGAATCATTACTTCTTTGAAGCGCAACGTCTTCCCCTTGCCATCCAGTTGCATCCTATGCATTTCTTCTTGGCCACAAGCAACACTTTCCACTAAAGCGGCATGCATCGTTTCATAGCAAGCAAGCCGTTCTAGCAGTTCGCTTTGATCGGCCTTACTTTTCCACATTCCATCTTCTTGATAGGTGAGTCTTTTCATACGGTTCCTACTGTTTCAAATACGCGAGCACCAGCGGCAAGGTCATGATGGTCCATGGAGCAAACCGCGCAGGTTCTTGCAACATTTGTTGTTGGAGCACGTCGACTTGAACCCATTCCATTTCGGCAATTTCACCTGGATTGGCTTCAAAGCTTCCATCGTATTCACCCACGAATAGGTGGTCGTATTCAAATTCAATCAATCCATTGTCAAAGGCATACCGATAAAGCAAGTGACCCACTTCTTGCAAGTGCACCCCTTCAATACCGCACTCCTCTTTCAGTCGGCGATGCGCCGCTTGTTGTACGGTTTCTTCAAGGCGCGGATGAGAACAACACGTATTGGCCCAAAGACTTGGTGCATGGTATTTATCCTTTGCCCTTTTTTGCAACAAAACCGAATCCTCCCGAAACAAAAACACGGAAAAGGCACGATGCAATAGCCCTTTTTCATGTGCCTCTAGTTTCTCGCATGTCCCCAAAGGACAATCTTCAAAATCTACTAGTATTACTTGTTCCATCTATTCTTCCTCGTTTCTTATGCTTGCAGGCATTTTTGCCATGGCAACGCCAATGGATTCTGTACCTTTTAAAAAGTGAGCCGTGTTGCGTGCATTAAAATACAAATACAGCATCCCCTCATGTTCGATGAGATGCGACGCATATACATACTGCGCCATCCACGCATTGTTTCCTTGCATTTGAGGCGCCAATACGATTTTTTGTGGGGTAAACGCCAATCCATCAGAAGAAGTCAAGGCCACGATGGCCGACTTGCTTCGCCCACCCTCTTGGTAGATTCCATTTTGCAAGCCCACATACCCATCCACCAAACGATAGACCTTTAAACACCCTGCCCCAAGATTCAAGTAGGGATTTTCGCCACTCGGTGACAGCAGTGGAACACTACGTTTCTCAAATCCTTGCAGCGGATTTTGACTTGTGGCAACACTTACATAGGTTGGTTCGCAAAATCCACAGTCTTCAATAAAGGTTAGTCCACAAGAATAATAGAGCCGATAGCCCTCATCATGAGGCAGCAAAAAGGGATTGGACAAAGACACCCCTCGCGAGCTGGTTTCTATGTCTTGGCTGGCCGCCAAAACGACCTGTTCCGCACTCCAATGCTTCAGGTCATCACTTGTTTTCGCCGCGATGTGAGACGCCCACTTTTGGCCAAACAAACTCCACACGTTGCCCAACCACTTTGTTTTTTCATAGTAGAGAACATATTTCCCCTCGATAAGGTTGATGTTGGGCCGCATGGCGCGCGATACAACCTTTTGACGATGGGCAAAGTGCAAGGGGTCTTTGCTGCGGTAGGCATAGACTCCAAAAAGGGTATGGGCAAACAATACGAATTCTTGCGTTGGGCTATCTTTGGGCAACAGTACACTCGGATCTGCAAGGATGGGGGACCATCCAAAATGTTTGAGGATTGGATTGTGTTCATAAAGCGTAAAGTCTAGTGCTAAAAACTGTGCGATGGTAAGATTCATAGCGCGCTCCCTGGGGTTTATCTTATCTTAATCATATCACAAATCCAGCGAAACAAGACACGTGTTGTCTGCTTCAACCATAAAAAAAACCGTAAAAATCAATGATTTTTACGGTTGGTTGGTTTCAAGCGGAAACGTAAGAACCACTTTAAACAAATCTCCATCGACCACGACGTCCATGCTTCCCTTTTGAAGCTCAGTAAAGCTTTTGGCAATGGCCAAGCCCAAACCGGAGCCCTCCGTATTGCGCGCTTGATCTCCGCGCACGAAGCGTTCCACGATTTCATCTGGTTGGAAGGTAATTTCTTCAAATGTCACGTTCTTGAAACTGATTTGTACGCACTCTTCCAGTGGCTTTATTTCCAAGTACACACGTGAATTGGCCAAAGCATACTTCGTAATATTGACAAGCAAGTTCTCAAAAATACGATACGTACGTTGGGGATCCAGGTTCACCATCACTTTTTCCTGTGGAAAACTTTCACGCACCTGTAACTGTGCATTTGCGAAATCTTCTTCCAGCTCAATCAACGTTTGCTTCATTAAACTGACCACATCTACTTCGCTGCATTGTAAACTCATGGTTCCACTGGATGCCTTGCTCATTTCAAACAAGTCTTCAATAAGCACTTGCAAACGTTTTGCCTTGCGCTCCAAGATGGCCACATACTCTTGTTGTTGCGCGTCCAAAGGACTGTCCTTCAACAAATCCGTATACGTCACAATGGCCGTCAACGGTGTTTTCAAATCATGCGATACATTCGTAATGAGTTCTGTTTTCATGCGTTGGCTTTTGATTTCCTGTTCCACCGCTTGTTTGAACCCCACTTGAATGGTCGCAAGTTCATCTTGAATCGGTTGGAAGATTCCTAGATTTTGGTTTTCCATCCCGTCAAACTTTCCTTGCGCCACTTGTGTAGTATTGCGCAATAAGCCTTCATAGTGTCGTTTGTAGCGCGTTACCCCTTGGATGAGCAATAAGTAGAGCGCCACCGAGTAGAGCACCACCCCAAGCAACCCAAAGAACCAAAAGACAACAAGGGCCGCCACCACTACAGCATTTAAAATCACCACTTTTAGAAGAAGCGAATTGTACTTGCCAAGTGCCTTTGCCTGATCAAACGCTTCAAACAAGTTTTGAAGGGACCGCTTGACTTTGTGTACGCCCATCATTACCAGCGTATGGTTTCGCAAATACTGCAATGGATGAAACAGCAAATGCTTGACAATCCATCCCAGTAATAGGGCAATCCCAAAGACTGCAAACCAGCCCACAAAATGCATGACTGCCAATAGCTGCATATCTACTTTCGAAAGGGTCTGTAGCACAATACCCAGCGTTGACATTAGCGCGTATGAGGCAAACAGTGCCCCCACCGCGATGATCCCCCACACTTCCAAAGGAATGGAAAGGATTGCGCCTCCAAATTTCGTTTGGCCAACTTTTTGCGGGATAAACATCCCCACCACTGCCAGCAACACACAGATGCTTCCTGCAATTAGGAGCAATCGTCCTGTGATGTAGCCATTGTTATGCCAATACCAGCTGTTCCCAAAACTTTCATATTGCGCAATTTTTTTGGGCACTGCAAAGGTGACTTCAAAGTTGGCCAACGGTTTCAAATCCTCCTGTGAGAAATACCAATTGGCTCGATCGCTGTATGATTGCAGTTGGTCTTGCAAATAGGTTTGAACAGCCCCTTCCAGGGTCACAATTTCCACGACACCTGCCGCATCAAAGCGCAATTGTACCCAATATTGGTAACGCTCAGCCCAAATTTCAGTTGGAATTTCGCCTGCTTGCAACTGTGCGTCTGGTTCCATATTCGTAAGAACGTTGCCACTGTTTTGCTCTTTTGCATAGTATGCAATATTCGGATTGAAAGACAGCTCATTCAACGCCATCCCAATGTACTCATTCAACCCTGTCTCTTCTTCTAGATAACTCGCTTCCTGACAACGTGGCAGGGTGCAAGTTGAACTAGGATAGCGCAGCAAGAGTTCGGAAGGAAGCAAACCTTCCTTGCCTTCGCGGTTCACGCCATAGTAAAGCGCCTCGCTATACTCACGTAAATAGGACTGAAATTCATACGTACTGAAGTACGTTTCTTCATCCGGAATGTCATTTTGTAAGAGGGAGTCATACTGTCCAAACGTCAGCCAGGCGCTAGCAAGCAGTGCCACTGCGAGTGTACCAAGCAAAAAGCTCCATCCTTTTTTATTGTTTTTCAATTTTGTATCCAACGCCCCACACCACCTTTAAATATTTTGGATTTTTCGGATTTACTTCGATTTTTTCTCGAATATTACGTACATGGACCATAATCGTGTCCGTATTGACGGCACTCTCGTTCCATACGTTTTCATAGATTTCTTCTGCGCTGAAGACTCTTCCTTGATTGCGTAGCAGCAAAGCCAAGATTTTGAACTCAATGGGCGTGAGTTTCACTGGATTTCCATCCACAAACATCTCCCGCGTTTCCTCCTGCATTTCCAGCCCACCACAAGTCAAGACACTTTGTTGCACAACACTTGGCAAACTTTGGTAGCGTCCATAGCGTCGCAGCTGAGACTGCACTCTAGCCAGCAACTCCAAGGGCGCATACGGTTTGCTGACATAATCATCTGCCCCGATTTGCAAACCCATGATTTTGTCAACGTCTTCAGATTTTGCGGAGAGCATGATCACCGGAAAGTGATATTGTTCGCGCAGTTTCATTACAAACGCAATGCCATCCATGATGGGCATCATCACATCGACAATCGCCAAGTGGACTTCTTGTTTGCGCAAGACTTCGAGACCTTCTACGCCATTGTGGGCCAAGACAACGTCAAAGCCTTGATTGTGTAAATAGGCTTGCAAGCCTTTGGCAAGATCCACATCGTCTTCGACAATGAGTATTTTGTTTAATTGCATAACAGCCCTCCTAACGATTGCTTCCGTTTTTTTGCTACTACTCTTCTAGTGTAAAGGATGGATTTTAAGAAATGCAGGGGAGAAATCAAAAGATTTTCTTAAGATTTCACTTCTCCTATCATCATACGCGATTTTTGACCTTTGGTAAAAGATTTCCCACTAAAATAGGTCAGAATATAAAAAAAAAGGAAGATTGCTCTTCCTTGTCTGTACACGATCGATTCCCAAGGGAATGTCCGATGTTTGATTTCCATTGAAATCAAAATGGTGCGGATGAAGGGACTCGAACCCCCACGGTTGCCCGCCAGATCCTAAGTCTGGTGCGTCTGCCAATTTCGCCACATCCGCGTGTGCTCTATTATTATATACGATAGCGTTTTTGTTGACAAGCACTTTTTTAAAAAAAAGTAAAAAAGTGCACAGAGTGCACTTTGGGTATTCGATTAGTCAAGAAGGTGAATCCACTGCGGTTCAAGGTTTTGATGCCCAAACTGTTGGTCCAGCAAATAGCGTTTGATGGCTTGCGCTACTTTGTTTTCCGTGAACTCCATGTTGAGCTCATGATAATGCAACACCCCAACACTGGATACAATGGCTGCGGTTCCGCTGCCAAACACTTCACTGACGCGTCCTTCTTCCACCCACTTCACCAAATCATGAATCGAGATGCGTCGGGTTTCCACCTCATAGCCAAGCTTAGGTGCAAAGGTTAAGATGGAATCGCGAACAATGCCTGCCAAGATGGTCCCATTGAGTTCAGGAGTTACAATCTTGTTGTCAATGACAAAGAAAATGTTCATGGCCCCGACTTCTTCAATGTAGTTGCCGCTGCTTGCGTCGAGCCATAACACTTGGTCATAGCCTTGTGCTTTCGCCTGTGCTCCTGCCAATAAGCTTGCTGCATAGTTGGCCCCAGTTTTGGCCATCCCAAGTCCTTTTGGGCATGCACGTACGTGTTCGTCTTCTACTTTGATTCGCACCATATGGTCTGCGGGATAGTAATCTCCAACCACACTTAAAATGACAATAAATTGATAGTGCTCCGCCGGTTTGAGACCCAAGGTTTCATCGACCCCAATCAAAAAAGGCCGTACGTAAAGCGTTACCTGCTCATCGTAAACCAACCAATCTTTTTCAAGTGAAACCAGCTGTTTGATCCCCTCAACAAACAAGTGTTTCGGCACTTCTGGCATAGCGAGGGCTTGCGCACTGCGGTTGAAACGTTGCCAGTTGTCCTCGATGCGAAACATGCGCATCATGCCATCCACACCTTTATATGCTTTTAAGCCTTCAAAGATTTCTTGCGCATAGTGCAGTGCCGTGGTTGCCGGATGCAAACTTAGATTTTGAAACGGTTTGATTTCTCCTTCATCCCACCCATGCTCTACGCTGTAATGGGCGACAAGCATGTAATCCGTAAACACTTTCCCAAAGCCAACCTCTTTGTAGTTTGTTGGTTTTGGTTTCAATGATGTACTCGCTGTGAACTTCATGGTATTTCCTCCCTGTGTACACGCTCATTTTACCATTTTTAAACGACCATGGGAAAGAAAAAAAGTGCCAGTGGCACTTAAACGGAACGATTGTATAATTTCTTCACCGTAGCTCGATTGCGATAGATGAGTGCAAAGGCCCCGACAATATTTAAGAGCATGACATAGAAGATGATGTCGGGGATAAACAGGATTTCCCCAAGCACGCCTCCAAGCATTTGCCCAAGTACCGTACCAAAAGTGGTGATGACCATGAAGATCGAATTGAACCGAGCGCGCTTTTCATTGGGCACATAACTTTGGGTAGCGGAAATTCGAATGTTGAAGGAAGTGACGGATAGCGCGCCACTAACAAAAAACAGGGCGACCATCAACGGGTAAGGTGAGCGGTAGAACACCATCTCAATAAGGGAAATGGCAATGTAGACCGCAAAGGCAATCTTAAACTTTTGTTCCTTGGCAAACTTGACATGATAATGGAAAAACCCACCCAAGAAGCGACCCATGGTCGACATCGAAACCACGAAGGAGTATTTGGTTACCCCAAGGTCAGGTCTGCTAGAGAAAAATGGCAATTGCAAAGTCTGAGAAACCCCATAGGCGAACATCGTAATGGCGAAATACGTGGTCACATGCCACAGCGCTCGTTCCTCTTTCAAATAGCCAATTCCGGCTTTGAACTCCTCCACAAAATGAAAAGACTCCCCTTCCTTTTGCAAGTGTTCTTCTTTATAGTCAATGAAAATTTCCAGCGTAGCCGCAATGAAATAGGAAATGGCATTAAACGCAAACAACGGTACAAAGCCAAACGTCTGTTGGGCCGTTGCCGCAATGGGTACCATGATCGAGTTACAGATTGGCCAGATCATCGACGAAATCGAGTACGCTTTTGAAAAATTCCCTTCGGTAATCAATGATGGATAGAAACTTTCATAGGCCACGTGGTAGATGCTGGAAATGACCCCAAAGCCAACACCCAAAAACAGGTAGACAAAGTAGTTGAAATAGTCTGCCGCCAGCAAAAAAGTAATCAACAAAAAGACAAACCCGGAAATGTAGTCCAAGGCAACAATGGCTTTCTTTCGGGAGAACTTATCCAAGTATGGTCCAGCGAACATGGGAACCAGTACATTGGGAATCATCCCACACACAAAGAATAATGAATACAAAAAAGTGGAATTGGTTTTCTCATAAATAAGTAAGCCAATGGCAAAGCTTGCCACCGCACTTCCCAACATGGAAATGACGGTTCCCACCGTAATGATTGTAAAGTTTTTGGTCCAAAGACGCGGCATACGATCCCTCCCTTGTTTTATATCTCTCTTACTTTATCTTAGATTATGGTAAAATTCAAGAAAATGTTTTCCGTGGAAACAATATTTCGCATGAAATTGTGGATTTTTTTGTGAAATGGCTTACAATAGAGTTATAGCACCAAAGGAGGATGAAAACATGGAAAAATATAAATGCTTGGGATGCGATTATGTGTATGATCCAGCAGTAGGGGATCCTGCAAACGGGATTCCAGCGGGAACTTCATTTGAAGACATTCCAGAGTCTTGGACTTGCCCGGAATGTGGCTTGCCAAAAGACTCATTCGAAGTCGCACAATAAAAAAGCTGTCCAACAGCTTTTTTTATGTAATCTGGTCGAGTCGAATTACAACAAGACACAGCGCACTTAACTCGACCACTACAATCCACGGGATGACTTCCAAGGTTGTCGCCGTCGCGACAATCCCCATGAGTGGCGTCACCAACAGGGTTGCGATATAAGAAAAGGACACTTGGTAGCCGATGACTTTGGTTGCCTGAGCTTGTGGATACCGGGCTGCCGTTTCATGCATGAGGCTAGGGTAGATGGGCGCAAAACCGAGTCCAATCAGGACAATGCCCAAGGCATAAAGCGACGTTTGGGTTTGCTGCAATAGCAATACAGAGCCTACTCCCGCAACCAACAAGCCACTTCTTACCAGCGTGCGATTGGTAAACTTGTGGGCGATGAGTCCCACCCCAATCCGCCCCAAAGTAATCGAACCAAAGTAACTCGACACCATCACTCCTGCAATGCCGACCGACAAACCTCGGCTTTCAATGAGCAAGGCTGAAAGCCACAATCCAAGGCCTCCTTCCATGGCGACATAAATAACATACGTTAACACCGACAAGACAATCGTGAAGCCCGAACGCTTGGCAATGAGGGCGACTTCACTTTGCTTTTGATGCACCTTATACGGTGTTTTCCACATCCCCAAATTCAAATAGAGTACGAATGAGAGCAGTCCCAACAATACCGCAATGATGGCCCAGCCCGCACGCCAGGAGTGCAGTTGCACCACCCCGAAAGTAATCAACAGTGGACTAAGCGTCGCCCCGATCCCCCAACAGGCATGCAACCAATTCATATGCTTGTTTTCCAAATGATGCGCTGCATAGGCATTTAGGGCAGAGTCCACCGCACCTGCACCCAAGCCTA
>JBOGAI010000183.1:0-22544 GCA_051655665.1 Erysipelotrichaceae bacterium
TCAAGCAAGTACATCGAGTCGCTGCCCCCACTGACGCCAATGACCCAAGGGCTTGATAGGTATGTTGTGAAATCGATCCTGTTGTTTGTCATACCTTAAGTATACCAAATTATACGGTTTGCGTAAGGTATTGCATGAGTTTGGTTTGAATATTTTTAAATTGATCAGACTGTGGGCACAAATACCCTTTGACATCAATCACCCGTGCGGTATTGATGAATTTGGCATCGTTAAGCAATACATAGGATTCTTTGGCTAGACCGTCCACTTTGCCTAGGGCAACCAGATGGGGTTTATACACATTGCCTTTGGAGCACAGCGGCAAGACAAAGGCTTTGCGATGGCGAATGGTCAAAATCAAACCAAAATGCATATTGCCTACTTCATTGAGATACGCATTGCCAAAGTCAATATAACAAATGTCACCCGGACGCACCCATACCCCAGTATCATTTGCGGACCCAAAGCGATGCCGCTGTTGATAGTTGAATTCCGAGAGTACTTCCCCGAGTGCTTCACTTGTCTTCATACGCAGCAACGCTTGGGTTTTTAGCGTAACCATCCATTCGATAATCCGCTTGCGCTGTTCCAACCGTTCAAAAGGTTGATCGCCATGCTGTTTCTGTAAACCAACCAATTCTTTGTAATTCATAGTGTTCCCTCCCACCCTACTCTATGTGCGTTTTCTCCCTTCTCCTAAACAAACGCAAAAAAAGATCTCTCACAAGAGATCTTTCCTATTTTGTTATTTGGATTCGTCTTTGAATTTCCCGGTGATGTGATCTACCAAAGAAAGCAAAGGCCGATATTTTGGTGAAAGCATGCTCGTGGTCTCGATAAAGAGTTCCACCGCAAGCGCCGCCAAGAACAGCAAGGTCAATCCAAGCGCCTTGTTGATGATGTAGACGTAGGCTATGCCACCAAAGGCCGCGGTCACCAAATATAAGATATAAACGGATTTGCGATGCCCAAAGCGACGCATCAAGACATGGTGCAAGTGATTTTTATCTGCTGAGGTTAAACTTTGTCCTGCCCAAAGACGTCGCACAATGGCAGCCATGGTATCCAAAATCGGTACCGCAAGCAGCAAAAGTGGAAATCCTAGGGTAATGAACGTGGAGCTTTTAAAACCCAACAACGAAATCGCGGCAATCATAAAGCCCAAAAACAGTGATCCGCTGTCTCCCATAAAGATGGAAGCGGGATACTTATTGAAAAGCAAGAAGCCTGCGATCGATCCAATCAAAATCAAACACAACTGAAAGACGTCAGGACGCGTTTCAATGAGGGAAATGGGTACGATTACAATCAAGATAATCATCACAATCCCACCCGCTAGTCCATCAAGTCCATCAATCAAGTTGACTGCATTGGTAATACCCAAAACCCAGAAGAAGGTTACCACGAAAGAAACAATCCCCAAGTTGATGGTAATCCCTAAGGGGAGATGAATCACATCAAGTGAAACCCCACCAACAAAAATCAAAACAATGGCTGCGAGAATTTGAAACGCCAATTTGATTTTGGGTTTCAAATTCACCATATCGTCAAGCAATCCACCAAAAAACATGATGGTTGCGCCCAATACCACACCGTTCATACTTGTATCAATTTTAGTAAACAACGCCATGGAAATGATGAAGGCTACGTAAATCGCAACCCCGCCAATCCGTGCCACCTTTTTGGTGTGGACCGTGCGCTCATTCATCTCGGCGATGATGCCTAATTTTTTACCAATAAACCCAACCACTGGGGTAAGTAATGTGGACAATACGAACGGAACAACGATGTATAACAGGTTGTCCAACGTCATAATTAACGAACCAAGTGCAAGTTTTCCAACATGATGCCGGTACCTTCCGCTACACAGCGAAGGGCGTTATCGGCAACGTATACTGGAATATGCAATTCATTTCGCAACAATTCATCCAACCCTTTCAATAGGGCTCCCCCACCGGTAATGACCATACCACGGGTTACGATATCACTAGACAATTCAGGTGGCGTTTGTTCCAAGACCGAACGACATGCGCGAACCACGTCTTGCAAGCTTTCACGCATTGCACCCTCGATTTGGTCTGCGCTCAAGGTAATCGTGTGAGGCAATCCTGTTACAAGGTCACGCCCGCTCACTTCGATGGTGTCCGTGTGTTGACCTTTCCAAGCTGTTCCGATTTGTTTTTTGATTTCCTCTGCGGTACGATCTCCGATCAACAATTTTTTCTCTTCTTTTACGAATTTGATGATGTCGCGATCCAAGGTGTCCCCCGCAATTTTCAAGGAAGTTGAAGCAACGATTTCACCCAAAGACAATACTGCAACGTCGGTTGTTCCTCCCCCGATGTCCAAAACCATGCATCCGTTTGGTTTGGCAATGTCCAAGCCTGCACCAACGGCAGCTACTTTCGGTTCTTCCTCGATATACACTTTTTTTGCTCCTGCACGGTACGCAGCGTCACGAATCGCATTGCGTTCTACGCTGGTAATGTTTGATGGGCAGCAAATCAAGATGGTCGGGCGTTTCAACATCCCTTTCAAGTTCAATTTTTTCAAGAAGTAGTTCAACATAATTTCGGTTACTTCGAAATCCGCAATGACTCCATCTTTCAAAGGACGAATCGCTAAGATTCTTCCTGGTGTTTTTCCCAACATGTCTTTGGCTTCTTGTCCTGCCGCAAGACATTTTTTGGTTTCTGCATCTATCGCTACTACAGAAGGTTCGTTGATGACAACTCCTTCTCCTTTAACATAAATTAATAAATTGGCTGTACCTAAGTCAATTCCGATTTCTTTACTAAATAGCATCGTCTATTTCCTCCATTTTTTAATACATATACTTGAGTATTATAGCATAAAAAAACAAATTGAACGACTGATTTAGTTTTTTCAAGCTTAAATTTAATATTTCGTGATTATAGCGTTTTTATCCCAAATTTGAGCATTTTCTCTGTTTTTGTTTGCAGGCCTTGCGAGATTACAGTGCCAATACAAACAAGAACTGCGTCACCAGATACGCCAAGGCCATACTGGCCAAAAGCAGTAAAAACTGGGCGCGCAGCGGGTGCTTCACATCCATAAACTTATCAAATTTGATGCCACTCAACCCATAGAAACACAGGGCAAAACTGACCAACAACGTTATGATTTCAATCCATCTCATGTTTTTATTTTCCTTTCATAAGAATTGCAGCTGCAATCCCAAAGATGATCACCAAGCCTACAAATGGCGCACTTGGATGAGCCGCATACAAACTGCCGGCTGCAAGACTGCCAAACACGCCTCCCATTGAGCGCAAGGCATTGACCATGCCAAACACGGCACCGCTTTGTTGCGGTTCACATTCGTTGGCAACAGCCCCTTGTTGCAAGGGAACCGATGCCGAGTAGCCGACCAAAAACACGATGTTGCCAAGCAAAAACATAACCACTTCTTTTTGCAACAGCGTTGCCACTACGACCAGCGCCGACAAGGCAATGACGCTAATCAAGATGTTGCGCAACTCAAAACGCTTGATGAGCCACATCACCAACGTAGCATTGAGCAGCAACGACGTCACTCCAACAATGCCCTTAACCATTCCATTGTAGGCGGATGAGAGTTGCAAGACGTCTTTTAGATAATAGTTGAATGAGTTGTCATACAACACGATGCCCATATTCAAAAGGAACATGGCCAACAGCAGCATGCGCAACGTTTTGGATAGGGAGACACTTTTGTTTTGAAACATCGCCAACGGATTGAGCGCCTCTTTCAACATCGCCTTTTCCCATTTTACCCCAACGCGTTTGCGCTCGGGAAACGTAACCAAGACCAACATCGCCGCGCCCAAAAATAGGCTTTGTACCGCGAAAGTCATGGGAATGGAAACCACTCCGACAATTCCCCCAAGGAAGTAACCCAACGTGCCTGCTAGGGCGGTAATTGTACTAAACCAAGTCATATTTTTAGCTGAAGATCCTTTTTGGTCACTGACCATTGCCAACCCCGCAACGACGAAGGCCCCCGCAAACATACCTGCCAAAATGCGGGCAACCAAGACCATGGCAATACTGTCGGCCGCGCCAAACAACCATTGTCCCAGCGCATACCCCACAAGGCCGATGGCCATGATGCGCTTGCGTCCATACAAATCAGACAATTTCCCCCACAAAGGAGATAATAAAAAGCTCGCCAATGACATTGCCGCAAAGGAGTATCCAAACAAATAATCCGGTACTTGCAACAAGGTCATAATGGTGGGCGTAATCGGGTGAATCATATTGGCTCCCGCCATAATCAGGGAGTAAATGAGGATGATTTTTGATAATTGGTTTTTCATATTCTAGTCGTACCGCTCTTTCCTATGCAAAAGCATACCACAAGCGAGAGCGCAGGCAAAGCCGTTGTCTTCTTTTTCAAAACAAAGACAAAAAAAACCCTAAGCACAATGGTCACAAGGTACCACTGATGTTAGGGTTGTTCGTTTACTCACCTTTTACGTTAATACGGTTGAGTGCACGCATTAAGGCAATTTCCGCATTCTTGCGTTGATGCTCATCTTGGATGTCCTTCAAAATCGCTTCAGCACGCGCTTTGGCTTCCAAGGCACGTTCCAAATTGATTTCATTTTTACTTTCAATCACATCTGCTAGGATGTTGACCTGGTTGCGAAGCAAATGCAATACCCCTCCGCTCACTGCATAATCGTGAGTGACGTCTTGTTCAATGAGGGAGAGCTTACCTGTCGCTAAGCTAGCAATAAAAGGCATGTGGTTGGGCAATAAGCCAAACTGTCCTTCTGTTGATACCGCCTGTATGCTGTCCACATCCATTTCCCGATACAATCCTTCCGGGGTAATAATTCGCACATGTAACATATTACGCCTCTAAGCTTTTCGCTTTCGCGATGGCTTCCTCGATCGTTCCCACGTACATAAATGCTTGTTCCGGCAAACGGTCGTATTTGCCTGACAACAATTCTTTGAACGAGCGAACCGTGTCCTCACATGGTACATAGCGTCCTTCTAGTCCAGAGAATTGTTCTGCGACGTTGAACGGTTGCGACAAGAAGTTACGCACACGACGTGCACGATTTACAATTGCTTTGTCCTCTTCGCTCAGTTCGTCCATTCCCAAGATGGCAATGATGTCTTGCAGTTCTTTGTAGCGTTGCAAGATTTGTTGTACACCGTGTGCAACCTCATAATGTTCTTCTCCCACTACGAGTGGATCCAAAATTCGAGAGGCGCTGTCTAGTGGATCGACTGCTGGATAAATTCCAAGGGCAGCGATGCCACGGTCCAATACGGTTTTCGCATCCAAGTGCGTAAACGCCGTTGCCGGAGCAGGGTCAGTCAAGTCATCGGCTGGTACGTAGATGGCTTGAACCGAAGTAATCGATCCATCGCTGGTGGAAGTGATTCGCTCTTGCAAAGCACCCATTTCGGTTGCCAACGTTGGTTGGTATCCAACCGCAGAAGGCATACGTCCTAGTAGGGCAGATACTTCCGAACCGGCTTGCGTGAAACGGAAGATGTTGTCCACAAACAACAATACGTCTTGGTGGTCCACATCGCGATAGTACTCTGCCATGGTAAGCCCACTCAGTGCAACGCGCATACGTGCTCCTGGGGATTCGTTCATTTGACCGTATACGAGTACCGTTTTGTCAAGTACACCGGAGTCCTTCATTTCGTGATACAAGTCGTTTCCTTCACGGGTACGTTCCCCGACCCCTGCCACTACGGACAATCCACCACGTTCAATCGCGATGTTGTGAATCAACTCTTGCATCAATACCGTTTTCCCAACTCCTGCACCACCAAACAAACCGATTTTACCCCCTTTGGCATACGGGCACAGCAAGTCGATGACTTTGATTCCCGTTTCCAACATTTCGGCGGTCGTTTGTTGTTGGTCAAAAGAAGGGGCAGCGCGATGAATTGGATGGCGCAAGACGTTTGCGTCTAGCTTTTCCAATCCATCAATTTCATTTCCTAGTACATTAAACATTCTTCCAAGGACGGCTTTTCCCACGGGAACGCGAATGGGAGCACCAGTATCAAACGCTGGCATTCCTCTTACGAGCCCATCAGTCGAACCCATCGCAATGGTACGCACTCGATTATCTCCTAAGTGCTGTGCAACCTCCACGACAAGTTTGTCATCCCGGAAGGGAATATCGATGGCATTCAATAGTGCTGGCAATTGCCCATCTTCAAATAAGACGT
The DNA here is from genome assembly GCA_051655665.1 of Erysipelotrichaceae bacterium. Classification (GTDB taxonomy): domain Bacteria; phylum Bacillota_I; class Bacilli_A; order Erysipelotrichales; family Erysipelotrichaceae; genus JBOFMT01. The sequence goes on from JBOGAI010000183.1 coordinate 6,211, forward strand.
CAACGACCGGCCCAATGATTTGCACAATCTTTCCTGTATTTTGCATGGTTCACCCTCCGTCTATAAAGCATCCGCACCGGCAACAATTTCCGAAATCTCTTGCGTAATTGCCGCTTGTCGTGCTTGGTTATATTGTAATTCAAGATTTTCTTTCAATTCATCCGCATTGTCGGTCGCACTTTCCATTGCCATACGACGACTTGCCTCTTCGCTGGTGCGTGTTTCCAAATAGTACGCATACAGCAGTGATTTGAGGTACATCGGCACCAAATGGTCCAAGATGACTTGCGCATTTGGTTCAAAAATGGTATCCACAAATTCACGTTGTTCCTGTTTCAACGCTTCCGCATTGATTGGCAAAAGTTGTACTTTTACCGGTTCAAACGTGACGGAATTGACAAAGCGGGTATAGATCAAGTCCACCCGAGCAATTTCTTGATTGCGATAGGCCCTCAAAATATCCTCAGCCGTTTTCGCCAAGATGGAATAAGCTCGCGTTTCTCCAATGTTGACGACAGTACCTAGGATGTTGGTATAGTTGTGTTTCGCCCAGCTTGCGCCGCGTTGTCCAAAAACCACTAGTTTTTCATCCGGTGCTACTTGGTTTTGCAGTTCGCGATAGACGTTGGCATTGTATCCACCGCACAACCCCATATCACTTGTAAAGACCAAAGTGATGTTGCTGCCGTTTTCTACGCGGGCCAAGTAAGGATGATCCCGCTCATCCAGCGTTGAAACAATCAATTCCACACTTTTCTTCAACTCTGTTGCATATTCTTTGTTCGCATCTAGCAACATTCTTTGTTTTTTCAACTTCGATGTTGCGACAAGTTGCATCGCCTTGGTAATTTTTCGCGTGGAATCTACCGAACGAATGCGAGACTTGAGTGCTAGTTTCCCTTGTGCCATAGCTTATCCTTGTGCAAAATCCAAATGGTTTAAGATGTTTTTCAAGGCTTCTTCTACGGACGCATCGATGCCTGCAGGGGCTTCGAGTTGGTCCAAAAGATCAGAATGTTGTTGCAACAGGGTTTTATGAAGTGCTTTTTCATAAGCCTGTACGGCTTTCGTAGGAATCGATTTTAGGTAACCGTGTTTTGCCGCAAACAGCGACGCAACTTGTAAGCCCACACGTGTGGGTACATATTGCCCTTGTTTCAACAATTCGGTTAATTTTTCCCCATGATCCAATACTGCTTTGGTCGAGGCATCCAAATCCGAACCGAATTTCGCAAACGCTTGTAGTTCGCGATATTGTGCCAATTCCAACTTCAAGGAACCCGCAACTTGTTTCATGGCTTTGATTTGGGCCGCACTTCCAACACGGCTTACCGACAATCCACTGTCCACGGCAGGGCGAATCCCCGCATTGAACAACTCGGATTGCAAGAAAATTTGACCATCGGTGATCGAAATGACATTGGTAGGAATATACGCTGAAATGTCCCCTGCCAAGGTTTCAATGATTGGCAAAGCCGTCAAGCTTCCTCCCCCATACTGTTCGTTCAATTTGGCAGCACGTTCTAACAAACGAGAATGCAAATAGAAGACATCACCCGGGTAGGCTTCACGTCCTGGTGGACGACGCAACAGCAAAGACATGGTACGATACGCAACGGCATGTTTAGACAAATCATCGTAGATGATCAAAACATCCTCGCCACGTTCCATCCACTCTTCCCCGATGGCACAGCCGGTATACGGTGCAATGTATTGCAACGGCGCCAATTCTGAAGCGGTTGCCGATACGATACATGTATAGTCCATCGCTCCTGCTTGACGCAATTTTTCCACGATTTGCGCGACGGTAGATGCTTTTTGTCCGATTGCAACATAAATACATTTCACACCGGTTTCTTTTTGATTCAAAATGGTGTCGACCGCAATGGCGGTTTTCCCGGTTTGACGGTCCCCGATGATCAGCTCACGTTGTCCACGCCCAACAGGAATCATGGAGTCGATGACTTTGAGTCCGGTTTGCAACGGTTGGTGCACGCTTTTGCGGGTCATAACCCCTGGTGCAACGCGTTCAATCGGACGGAATGTAGTGGATTCAATTTCACTGCCGCCATCAATGGCTTGTCCAAGTGCGTTGACTACGCGTCCCAACAAGGCATCTCCAACGGGCACTTCTACAATGCGGTTTGTACGACGGACTTCATCGCCTTCTTTGATTAAGGCATCTGATCCCATTAGTACGGCTCCGACATGTTCTTCTTCAAGGTTTAGAACCATCCCATAGACATCGCCTGGAAAGAGTAACAATTCTCCTGCCATGGCATTTTCTAGTCCGTGGATGAGGGCAATCCCATCACCAATGGTAATGACAGTACCTACTTCACCTACATCTAATACTTCATCGTAGCGCTTGATTTGCTCTTTGATGATTTTACTTATTTCTTCCGGTCTTAAACTCACGTGCTTCACCCCTTTACTTAGGCGATATCACTTGTTTTTTCATATTGTTGAGGCGATTGAGGATGGTATTATCCATGACTTCGTCTTTCACCTTCAAACGAATTCCTGCAATAAGTCGTGGATCGACTTTGCAAACAAGCTCTATCTTTTTCTTTGTTTTTTGTTCCAACATGGCAATCAGTTTTGCTTGATCTTGAGTTGAAAGTGCGGTTGCACTCCAAACCGTTGCCACTTCAATTTGATTGGCTTCATTATAACAACGTATGAACCCTTCAAAGATTGCACGAAGTTGTCCAATCCGATTTTTATCAATCAATAACAACAAGAAATGAAGCAAAGTTGTTTCAATTTGTCCTGCAAACAGCTGACGGAACAACTCTTTTTTCTCTTCTTTCTTAATTCGTGGACTTTGCAAGATTTTCACGAAGTCTCTTTCTTGATAACAAGTATCGACGACTTGTTGAAAGTCATGTTTGATGGCTTCCATTTGATCAAGTTCCACACTCAAATCAAAAAGAGCACTCCCATACGTGGTAACCGCTAGGCTTGCCATGGTTGATCCCCTGCTTGAGCAATGAATTCATCCACGTATTTTTGATAACTTGTTTCGTCCAATTCTTTTTCCACAATTTTTTTGGCTGCCATGAAGGCAACTTCACTGATTTCTGTCTTGATGGCTCTTCGAACTTCTTCACGATCCCGTTCGATTTGGTGTTGCGCAGATTTTTTTACCAACTCGGCCTCATGCTGGGCACGAGCGACAATATCTTTGCGGTCCAATTCGGCCTGATGCTTCGCTTTCTCGATGATTTCGCTGGCTTCAAGTTTCGCATCCTTGATTTGAGTGCGATACTCTTGAAGCATATGTTCGCTACTTTGGCGATTGGTGCGCGCCGCATGAAGTTCATCTTCGATGAACTGCTCACGACGTTGGAAATATTTCAATAGGATATCCCAAAAATACTTTTTTCCGATAAAGAGAATGATCGAAGTAGAAATCAGGACTAGCACCATATCCAAGATATTTAAGGCTAGATAGTTTTCGATAACAATTCCCATGGCTTACGCCTCCTTCTTTGCTCTTTATCCTTTTAAGAAAATCAAAATTAGTGCGACAACCAATGCATAGATCCCAGTGGTTTCTGCCAACGCGATCCCAAGGACCATCATTGAACGGATTTTTCCATCGGCTTCTGGGTTACGCCCTACTGCTTCTGCCCCTTTAGACGCTGCAATCCCTTGCCCAATCCCTGGACCAAGACCGGCGATCATTGCAATACCCGCACCCAAAAGTGCCATCCCTTGTACAAAAAATTCATTGAATTCCATTTTACGTTCCTCCTAGTAAGTATTTACTCTTCGTTGAATGTAGCTCCCAAAAAGAAGCTGGCAATCATGTAGAATACATATGTTTGAATGAGACCTGAAAAGATGTCAAAGTACATATGTAGAAATGGGGTTGCAACAAAAATGATTGCACCCAGTGGGGCGAAAATATTCGCCAACATTGTGAAAATCCCGTATACCAGCATCATGATGATGGTACCGCTAAGCATGTTCCCAAACAAACGCATCGACAAAGAAAGTGGCAAAACCAACTCTCCAATCAAGTTTAGCGGGAACAACAACCAATGGGGATCCATCAGTTCTTTCAAGCGACCCAAACCGCCTTTTTCACTAAGCGCGGTCCCTTGAATCAGCAACCATAAGCACACAGCAAGCGTGACGTTGATCCCCAAGTTGGACGTTGGCGGTTGAAACCCGAACAATCCGACCAAATTGGACATCGCCATCATAAAAATCAAAGTACCAAACAGTGGCAAGTATTTTGCTGTACGCTTATTTAAGTTGCCTTTGATAATCGTATTGGCTAAACCATGAATGATTTCGGCGAATAAGACAATCCCTTTGGGCGCTTTCTTTTCATCCGCTTTTTCGATTCGCCGTCCCGCTACGACAAAGAAGATGCCTAGCAGCACACAAAGTGCGACCCAAACCAAAGCAGCCTGTTGAAGGATGTATTCCTTCCCATTGATGATAAAGAGTAACCCATTAATTGGATTATCCATGCATTCCCCTCCTTTCTAGTTGAGCATAGACTTGAATGGCGATTTTCGACATCAAAAAGCCGACAAACAGCGCAAACACATTCACTCCTTTGCTCATCGCAATAAAAAAGATTGCCGCGACTCCGAAAAACCGCAAGACATAGTTACTGACTGCCACTTGGGATGCATTTTTGGTGGAAAGACGATCGACCATTTGAATGACCATATTGAAACTCAAAATGCCCGAAAGCCCCCCAAGCAAAATACCCAAGGCATAAGGGATGGGCTGATCAAATGCAATCCCACACACCAAAATCCCCACTCCCATCATCAGGAAGGTGATTTTGCGGATGGATGCGTACATTTGTTTTTCACTCATTTTTTAAATCCTCCCACCTGCTTAATCAACCAGTATAAAGACCCAAAGATGACATAGAACAATAGTCCAATCAAAAACCCTGGGGATGTATCAAACAATCCATCGAGAAAGTTGCCGACAAACACCGCCATAACGGAGCCGCCTGCAATCATGCCCATGAACTTTTGAACCTTTTTATAATCCGAATCGCCCATTATTTGGTGCCGAAGATTCGATCGCCTGCATCGCCCAATCCTGGAACAATGTATCCTTTTTCATTCAATTTCTCATCCAACGCTGCCAAATAGATGTCAATGTCTGGATGCGCTTCTTCTACCGCGCGTACCCCTTCAGGCGCACCTACCAAGCAAACCAAACGAATTTGCGTTGCACCTTGTTTTTTCACCATATCGATGGCTGCAATCGCACTTCCTCCGGTAGCCAACATTGGGTCCACAATCATGACAATCGCATCATCCATGTTTTTTGGATATTTTGCGAAGTAAACATGTGGTTCCAACGTTTCTTCGTCACGGTACAACCCCACATGCGCTACCTTCACAGTAGGCACCAAGTTACAAATACCGTTCACCATGCCCAACCCTGCACGCAAAATCGGAACCAAGACAATGTCTTTTGCCAATTCCGCTGTTTTACATTTGGTTACTGGTGTTTCAATTTCAACGTCCACTAATGGCAAATCACGTGTGATTTCGTACGCCATCAAACCTGCAATTTCATCCAGGTTTTGTCTGAAATCTTTGGTGCGCGTTTCCTTGCGACGCATTTGCGCCAATTTGTGGGTAATCAATGGGTGTTCTAATACTTTTAACATGAGTGTACTCCTTTCAAAATTGTACTTATTATATCACTGTTTTAAGAAGAGTTAAGCAAGACCCTATGGGCGCTTATTCACCTCATCCAGCTCTTCCATCAACAAGCGAATTTCCTTTGCCACTTGTTGATGCAATGCCTCCTCCTCGGGATGTGACAATACCGCTACGATCCAATGTGCGATTTGCTCGAAGTGATACGATTTCAACTTCCGGCTGGTCATCGCCGCACTGCCTAAGCGAATGCCACTGCTTTGTGCTGGTGGCAAGGGATCATTGGGAATGGTATTTTTATTGCAGGTAATGCCGACACTGTGCAATAAGGTTTCCGCTTGCTTGCCGCTTAACCCAAAAGCATCATGGACGCAAAGCGTCACCAAGTGATTTTCACTGCCTCCTGATACCATGCGCAAGTTGTATCCGGCAAACACGTTGCACATTGTAGCCATGTTGTCGAGTACTCCTTGTTGGTACGTGGCAAATTCCGGTTGCAACGCTTCATAGAAGGCTTGGGCCTTGGCCGCAATGACATGCACCAAAGGGCCTCCTTGAATGCCAGGGAAAATCGACATATCAATTTGTTTCGCAAACTCCGCTTTGCACATCACGATGCCCCCGCGAGGACCTCGCAACGTTTTGTGCGTCGTACTGGTGACAAAGTCGGCATGGGGAAATGGGGATGGGTGCAACCCTGCCGCAACCAAGCCGGCAATGTGTGCCATGTCCACCATCAAATAGGCGCCCACTTCATCGGCAATGGCTTTGAACTTGGCAAAGTCAATCAAACGCGAGTAGGCACTCGCCCCCGCCACAATAAGTTTGGGGCGAACGGCTTTGGCTTGGGCCAAAATGGCCTCATAATCCAAACACTGCGTTACCGGATCCACGCCATAGGCAGCGAACTGGTAAAGTTGGCCTGAAAAGTTGAGTTTGTGTCCATGGGTCAAATGCCCTCCGGCATTCAAATCCATGCCCAAGACCACATCATTGGGCTGCAATATGGCCATGTATACGGCCATATTGGCTTGTGAACCACTGTGCGCTTGCACATTGGCATGCTCACACCCATAAAGCGCTTTGAGATATTCGATGGCCAAATTTTCCACTTGGTCGGCGTATTCACACCCCCCATAGTAGCGACGGCCTGGATAGCCTTCGGCGTATTTGTTCGTAAACAGGGAACCGGTTAATGCCAACACCTCTTCGGATACGAAGTTTTCGCTGGCAATGAGCTCAATGTTGTAAAACTGACGCTCTTGTTCTCCAAGAAGAGCTGCCTGGATGCGGGGATCCATCATGAATTAGTCCTCCAACGCCGCAATCTTTTGGATGCGTTGGTCATGACGTGGCTCATGAGAGTAGTCTGACGCCAACCATACACGTACGATTTCCTTCGCGATTTCTTCGCCCAAAACGCGTTGACCTAGTGCCAATACGTTGGAATCGTTGTGTTCGCGTGTCACGCGAGCCGTAAACAGATCGCTCACCAACGCACAACGGATGCCTGCATGCTTGTTGGCTGCAATGCTCATTCCTATACCGGTTCCACAAATCACAATCCCACGCTGTGCTTCTTGTTTTTGTACCGCCTGGCAAACAAGAGTGGCGTGGTCTACATAATCAACCGATGCGTGGGTGTAGGTACCCATATCCATGACATGATGTCCCGCTTCTTCCAACATTTTCACAATCATGTTTTTGTATTCTAAACCTCCATGGTCACAACCGATGGCAATATTCATACCCAATACCTCCTCTAATTGTTCTACAGATAATTTTCCAGGGCGTAAAATCGTCAAGCCTTGTTGGGTCGTATCCACAATGGTGCTTGCAAGGTCGCCCCCTGGTGTACCTTCCACGATGGCATCAATGCGCCCATCCAATTGCGCCAAAACTTCCTGTGCACTTCTTCCGGTTGGATAATCGCTTAAGTTGGCACTGGTCACCAAGAGTGGCTTGCCGATGGCAGCCATGACTTGTTGCAAATCAGGATGTGCAGGAATGCGAATCCCGATGGTGTCCATCTCATTGGTCACAAAGCCTGGCACCCCATCTTTTTTGCGCAATACGAGAGTCAATGCGCCTGGCATAAACTGTTCTGCCATACGCAAAAAGCGTGGTGGCAAGTGCGCAATTTGGCGCAATTGATCCAAATTGGCCACCATTGTGGGAATCGGTTTGCTTTCCGGCCTACCCTTCGCACGTTTGAGTTTGGCCAAGGCCTCTTCTTCATAAATGCATCCCAATCCATAGACGGTATCCGTTGGAAAAGCAACGACCCCTCCTTGTGCTAGGATGTCACAAATCGCTGTAAAATCTTCCCAGCGTAAGCGTTTTGTTTCCATTTATTGTCTCCTCTTTGATAGGCGCTTTGGAGTTTGCCTATTACTACTATTTTAACACAATCTAACTCATAATATGTAGTTATCACAAGAAAATATTGGAAAAATATTGACCATATTTTCACAATATATTAGACATTTGCACACGTTTTGTTATTTTTTTAACAAGTTTGTCTTTTGATATAAAAAAAGGCTGTTTATCCTTCTAAAAAGATAAACAGCATGCGATCCAGACCACTTAAATCTTGGCGAACTTCAATGTGCGCCGTCGGAAAATATTGTTTGGCCAAGGCAGGCAACGCCTCTCCTTGATCGTACCCCATCTCAAACGCCATTATGGCTTTGGGTTTTAAAAGCAGTGGAGCTTTTTCAAAAATTTGACGATAAAACTTCAATCCGTCGGCTCCTCCAAACAAGGCAACATGAGGTTCAAAATCTACGACTGTCGATTCCAAGACTTCATCTTGTTTGATGTAAGGGGGATTGGATACCAACACATCCACTTGATTGGACAAGAACAGGAAGGGTTCTAGCATATCGCCAACCAAAAATGTCACCTCAACATTGTTGTTGGCAGCATTTTCTTTGGCAACCTGTACCGCATCTTCAGAAATGTCCGATGCCAAAACGCGCAAGCGTTCCTCTTCCCCTTTCAAGGAGATGGCAATGGCCCCACTGCCCGTTCCCACATCAATCAGTGTCAATTCATTGGATTCTGGGAACAATCGATCGATTTCTCCCAAGACATTCGCCACCAACTCTTCGGTCTCGGGACGCGGAATGAGGACATGCGGCGACACGATAAAACGTCGCCCATAAAACCACTCAAAGCCCAAAATGTGTTGCAGTGGTTCCCCTTTCACCAATCGCGCAATACCGTTTACGTATTGCTCATAGAGTTGAGCGGGCATTTCCTCTTCATACGCCATATATAAATCATGCGCATTGGCATTGCTGAGTTCAAGCAAGTACAAAAGCGCACTTTGTTCGCTTTTGTCCGCGAGCACCAAGCGCTTTTGCGCTTCTTTCAATGCACTGCGATAGGTAATCATCTTATTCACCCGCCAATTTTTGACGTTGGTCTTCGGCTTGAAGGGCGTCTAGCACATCCCCCAATTTTCCTTCCATGATGCGGTCCAACTGTTGCAAGGTCAAGCCAATGCGATGGTCCGTCACACGGTTTTGTGGATAGTTGTAGGTTCTGATTTTTTCCGCGCGATCGCCGGTTCCTATTTTGGATTTGCGTTCGCTTGAACTTGCTGCCTCAAGCTCCGCTTGACGCGCTTCATACACGCGGGAACGAATCAAACGCATTGCTTTATCACGGTTGTCATGTTGGCTACGCCCATCTTGACACTTCACCGAAATTCCGGTTGGAACGTGAGTAATACGCACTGCGGAGTCGGTTTTGTTGACGTGTTGTCCTCCTGCTCCACTTGCACGCAATGTATCGATTTCCAAGTCTTTTGGATCGATTTCCACATCCTCTGCTTCCACATCAGGGGAGACCAAAACGGTAGCAGTTGAGGTGTGGATTCGCCCTTGTGATTCGGTTTTCGGAACACGTTGTACACGGTGTGAACCCGATTCGAATTTCAAACGGCCATATGCTTGGTCGCCTTTGACCATGAAGGATACCAACGAAAATCCACCCGCATCGGCTTCCATAACGTCGATGAGCTCGATTTTCCATCCGACGATTTCCGCATAGCGAGAGTACATACGGTACAAGTCCCCTGCGAAGATATTGGCCTCATCGCCTCCTGCTGCTCCACGGATTTCCACGATGGCATTGTTGTCATCGTTGGGATCTTTTGGAATCAACAAGACTTCTAATTTTGCCAGCAATTCTTCTTTTTTCGGTTCGTTCTCTTCAATTTCCAGTTCGGCCATTTCACGCAAATCTTTGTCTTTTTCTTTCAACAAGATTTGGGCTTCTTCCAAGTTGGCCAATACTTTTTTCAACTGTTCATAGGTTTCCACAAGCTGCGTCAATCCCGCTTGCTCCTTGCCAAGTTTGGCCATCAAGCGGTTGTCCGATACGACTTCGCTTGACATCAATAATTCTGTTAGCTCATTATAGCGAGCCAAAATGGTTTCCAATCGTTCAATAATTGCTTTCATCTTTACCTCCATACACTCAAAAAACAGGAAATCACTTTCCCGTCCCCCGATGTCTTTTTTGTTACGCTACCCCTTTATTAAACACTTTTTCCCTCAATTAGCAAAACAAACGCCTAGTGAGGTACATCGTGGCAGTGACGGCAACGCGCCTCATAGGCTTCGGATGCCCCTCCCAAAATAATGGGATCATGATATTTTGCCGGTACTCCATCGACCAACCGTTGGGTGCGAGTCGCCGGCGCACCGCACTGCGTACACACCGCGGTCAACTTGGTGACAAATTCTGCCATGGTAATGAGTTTGGGAATGATGCCAAAGGGCTCTCCTCTAAAATCCATATCCAAGCCTGCAACCATAACACGAATGCCTTTGTTGGCCAACGCATTGGCAATGGTGCACACTTCATCGTCGAAAAATTGCACTTCGTCGATGGCAACAACTTCCACGCTGTCATCCAGATAGTCATAGATTTCACGCGCTGATTTGATGGAATACGAATATACCGCACTTCCAGCGTGAGACACCACTTGATCCTCACTGTAGCGATTGTCAATCATCGGCTTAAACACCATAATTTTCTTTTTCGCATATTCTAACACTTTGATCCGGCGAATCAGTTCCTCGGTTTTCCCTGCGAACATGCAGCCAGCGATTACTTCAATCCAGCCTTCACGATACTGACGATACATACATTCCCTCCACTTACATAACTTACTACCATTATACAAAAAAATAAGGACTTTGATTAGCCCTTAATTTTCGTTTATTACTTAACGCCGTATTTTTTGTTGAATCGTTCAATACGTCCAGCTGCAGCTGCGAAACGTTGTCTTCCTGTGTAGAAAGGGTGGCAGTTTGAGCAAGTATCAATTTTCAAGTCTTTGCTTGTTGATCCGCTTTCAAACTCATTTCCGCAAGTTTGACATTTGATTGAAATTTTGTGATATTCTGGGTGAATTCCTTGTTTCATATAGTTCTCCTTCCGCCTTAAACTCCTATAGTTTAAAGTAAGTGCCTATCTATTATAGCACACCTTATTGTTTTTGCAATACGTTGCACGGGATTAAACCGTGGGAAATCGCGGAATTATACTTCCTCGCGCCAGATTTTTGCCCCTAGTGCACGCAATTTGTCTTCAATGGAATCATAACCACGATCAATATGATAGATTTCATGGATTTCGGTCACGCCTTCCGCCATCAACCCCGCAATAACCAGCGCAGCCCCACAACGCAAATCCGTCGCTTCCACTACACTGCCAAACAGCTTGGTTGGTCCGTTGATCAGGGCTGAGCCACTTAACACATTGATGTTTGCCCCCATTTTATTGAGTTCGTGTCCATGTTTGAACCGCTCCAAATAAATGGTTTCTTTGACCACGCTTTGTCCTACACACTGGGTCAACAAAGCCGTCAACGGTTGTTGCAAATCGGTGGCAAATCCTGGATAGGGCAAAGTTTTGATGTCAACCGGATGCAAAGGCTCACTGCTTCCGTTGATGCGCACAAAATCCACGCCCACTTCCATTTTCACACCCATCTCTTGCAATTTGGATAGCAAAGATTCTAAGTGCATCGGGATGACGTTTTCGATGGTAACATCATCCGCTGCCGCTGCTGCCAACGTGATGTACGTTCCCGCTTCGATGCGATCGGGAATGATCTCGTGGAAACATCCGCCGAGTTCACTTACCCCCTCAACCGTGATGACGCCGGTCCCGGCCCCACGGATTTTCGCACCCATTTTATTCAATAACGTCGCAACGTCAATGATTTCTGGTTCTTTCGCAGCATTTTCAATGATGGTTCTGCCTTTGGCATACACCGCTGCCATCATGATGTTGATGGTTGCCCCCACACTGGAGATGTCCAAGAAGATTTTGGACCCTTTGAGTTCTTCCGCGTGGATGATGTAGCTGCCCGATTTATACTCGACACTAGCCCCCAACGCTTCAAACCCTTTGAGGTGCAAATCGATGGGACGAGGCCCCAAGTAGCAACCGCCTGGCATTTTCATTTCCACATGCCCATACTTCCCAAGCAAAGCGCCCATGAAGTAGTAAGAAGCACGCAATTTGGCCACGGTTTCTGAAACCATGGGACGATTTTCCATATGGGTTGGATCAATAATAATATGATCTTCCTCTTTAAAATGTACTTTGACACCCAATTCTTGAAGCAAAATTGCCAATGATTGCACATCGGAAATATTGGGAACTCCATAAATGGTGACTGGCCCTGTCGCTAAAATGGCTGCAGGAATGAGCGCAACGGTCGCATTTTTCGATCCGCTGATTTTGACGGAACCGTTGAGACGGTGCCCTCCTTCTATTTTAATAACCTCTTTCATCGAAGTACTCCTTTGTATTCTTAACGTTTGATATTTATAGACTGCCTATCCATTATAAAGCATTTTATGCCCAATGGCTATAAAAAGCGTTTGACTTACCGAAAAGTCACATCAACCGACCATAAAAAAACTGTAGGAGTGGTTCCTACAGTTCATACAAACGCGTATATTTTTCAACCAAATACTCACAGTAATAACGTGGGTTGAACGCTTCGCCCATCGCGGCAAACAATTCCTCATTGCGCATCGAACCGGCATGATCATGAATGTGTTCTTTCAACCAGGCATTGATTGATGCCAACTCTCCCTTGGCCAAGCAAGCATCGACATCGAAATCTTGTTGCATGCGCGCCCTGATTTGTGCTGCATAAGCGCTGCCCAAGACATAGGTCGGGAAGTATCCAAAATAGCCCCAACTGAAATGGATGTCTTGCAGAATGCCCACACCATCGTGTGGCACCTCAATCCCCAAGTACTCATGGTACAAGCGATTCCACATGAGCGGAAGTTGTTCCAACGTCAAGGAACCGTCGAACATTTGTTTTTCAAGTTCATAGCGAATCATGATGTGCAAAGGATAGGTCAGTTCATCCGCCTCAATGCGGATGAGTGAGGGTTCGACACGGTTGAACATGCGATAAAAATCCGCCAACGATACTTCTTCATAACCCGGGAAATAGGTTTGGAAGGTTGCATATTCGCTTTCCCAAAACGCTAAACTTTTCCCCACCATGATTTCATAAAAGCGGGACTGTCCCTCATGCATCGCCGCACTTTTTTGATTCAAGATGGTTCCTTGATACTGTTCATTGCTTTGTTGTTCGTAAATGGCATGCCCCATTTCGTGCATGGCGCTTCCCACCGCCAAGAGCGGATTGTCGTGATAGGTGACCGTGAATCCTACCTTGGTACTAGACATCCCAGAACAAAATGGATGTGCGCTTTGCGCCATCATCCCGGCTTGCTTGTCAAAACCAAAGCGTTCTTGCAAGTGCTGCAAGTATTGTTTTTGAAGTGCAGTCTCTGCGACCACCTCAACAAGGGGCGTCTTCCATTGACCCTTGGCTTTGATTTGTTTCAAAAGTGGTACAATCGTCGCCTTGATTTGATCAAAAAGCGCATCGTACATGGCCATGCTGGCCCCCTCTTCGCGTTCATCCAAAATACGATCGTACACGTGTTCTTGAGGCAAATGGGCAACCGCCTGCTTGGAAAGTTCCATCATTTGTCCTAAGTACGGTTTAAAGACTTCATAGTTTTGCTCTTTTTTCGCCTGAATCCAAGCCGCTTCACTTTTCGGGCGTAATACGAAAAACTGTTCCAATACTTCCTTGGGGATGGCTTGTTCACGTTCGATATACGGACGCATTTTCACTAGTGCTTTTTGTTGGATGACATCAAGGCTTGCCAAGTCCATCGTAAGCAAACGCGCTTGCGTTTGCGGGTCTTTCTCTAGATCCAACAACTGCTTTTCCAAGCTCGCCATCATCTCCTGTTGCCAAGCCATTGCCTTTATCGGCAAATTCGTACTGCATTCAAAACTTAAGGTCGCAATTGCATAGCGTAATGCGGCCGTTTTCTTCTGAAATTCTAAGAACCACTGTTGATTGTCCATTTTCATTCCCTCCTATGAACCATTAAACCATATCCCGGGATAAATTGGGATAGAATTTCATAGAATCTTGGCTCGAATTTTGATATAATAACAAAAGAGTTTTTAGGAGGCCCAACATGAGAAATATCGCATTTGACAATAATCAGTACTTGAATTTGCAATCGACTCACATCAAAGAACGCATTGCTAGTTTTGACAATAAATTATATTTGGAGTTCGGAGGCAAACTGTTTGACGACAACCACGCCAGCCGTGTCTTGCCCGGTTTTGAACCCGATTCAAAACTTAAAATGCTTTTACAGCTCAAAGACCAAGTGGAAATCATCATCGCCATCAACGCGACGGACATTGAGAAAAACAAAGTCCGCTCCGACCTTGGCATCACGTACGATGTTGAAGTATTGCGTTTGATTGACGCGTTCCGCAACGTCGGATTGTATGTGGGAAGTGTCGTGATTTCCCAATACGCAGGACAAAGCACCGCCGATGCATTCAAAAGTCAATTGATCAAATTGGGCATCAACGTGGCGATGCACTACCCAATCAAAGGATATCCACATAACATTGAAACCATCGTCAGCGACGAGGGCTATGGCAAAAACGAATATGTGGAAACAACCAAACCACTTGTTGTCGTTACCGCTCCGGGTCCTGGTTCTGGAAAAATGGCAACGTGCTTGTCTCAGTTGTACCACGAATACAAACGTGGGGTCAAAGCCGGATATGCGAAGTTTGAAACGTTCCCGATTTGGAACTTGCCACTCAAACACCCAGTCAACTTGGCGTATGAAGCCGCAACCGTGGACCTCAATGACGTCAATATGATTGACCCCTTCCACTTGGAAGCCTACAACGAAATCGCAATCAACTACAACCGTGATGTTGAAATCTTTCCAGTCTTGAATGCAATGTTGGAAACCATCATGGGCGAATCCCCATACAAATCACCTACCGACATGGGCGTCAACATGGCAGGAAAATGCATCATCGACGACGCTGCCGCAATGCAAGCCAGCCGTCAAGAAATCATTCGCCGCTACTACCAAACCCTTGTGGAAGTACGCCGTGGAAAGCTTGAAGAACGCTCCATCGAACAAATGGAAATCTTGTTGGGTCAAGCCAACACTTCATTGAAAGAGCGCCGTTGCATCCAAGCCTGCTTGGACAGAGTGGATTCTTGTGCCACACCAGCCTTGGCGATGGAGCTATTGGATGGCACCATCGTTACCGGAAAAACCACCAACTTGTTGGGCGCAAGTGCTGCGGTTATTCTCAATGCTTTGAAACATTTCGCGGGTATCCCAAAAGACATGCCAATCATTTCCCCGTCCATCATCGAGCCGATTTCTCAGCTGAAAACGACCAACTTGGGGAACAACAACCCGCGTTTGCACGCCGATGAGATTTTAATCGCGTTGGCGATTTCCGCAACAACCAACCCGCTTTCGCACAAAGCGTTGGAGCAATTGCCAAAATTGCATTTCTCCGAAGCCCATTCGAGCGTGATTTTAAGCGAGGTGGATACCAATGTGTTCCGCAAGCTGAAGATCAACTTGACCAGCGAACCAAAATACCAAACCAAAAAGCTGTATCACAAATAAGCACTGTTCAAACAAAAAAAGGAAGTCCATAACGGACTTCTTTTTTGCACCCATAAGAAAAGACTGCCGGATGTTTCGACAGTCTTTTGCAATTGGGATTGTAAATTATGCTTTGTTTTCAGAACCGAACAAACGGATTTTTTCGATTACTGATTGTTTGATTGCTTCTGCACCTGGAGCAAGCAATTTGCGTGGGTCGAACCCTTTGCCTTCCAAGTCTTTACCCGCTTCGATGTATTTGCGAGTTGCTTCTGCGAATACCAATTGGCATTCAGTGTTTACGTTGATTTTAGAAACGCCCAAAGAAATCGCTTCTTTGATCATTGCTTCAGGGATACCTGTACCACCGTGCAATACTAGAGGGATATTGTTTGTAGCTTGGTTGATTTCATCCAAACGAGTCATGTTCAAACCAGCCCAGTTTGCAGGATATTTACCGTGGATGTTTCCGATTCCAGCAGCCAACATTGTGATTCCCAAACCTGCGATAGAAGCACATTCGTTAGGATCTGCCAATTCACCAGCTCCTACTACTCCGTCTTCTTCTCCACCGATTGAACCTACTTCTGCTTCAACAGAAATGCCTTTTGCATCACAGATTGCAACGATTTCTTTTGTTTTCGCTACGTTTTCATCGAATGCATAG